>CABMDX010000203.1 GCA_902385025.1 uncultured archaeon
TAATTTTGAATTGAAAATGCCTATCACTAAATATAATTGCTCTTTTGGAGGAAAGCATGTCATGCCGTTCACATCAAAGATAAATCCGCCCGGAGAAATTCGGCCAGTGAATCCTTTAGCACTTAGGAGGGTCCACGTTACACCAGGTTGGAAGTAGAAATCAGTATTCTGTGGGCGAGACGCAATCCTGCCCGACTCTATATCTAAATTTCTTATTTCTTCGCCGTCATTCACCCAATCCACTACAAATTCCTGATTGCCCCACCATCTTTGAAAGTCTCCGCCTTTCATGTAAGGGAACCATTTCTTGCTACTCGCCTGCGCATCCTCTCCGCTCTTGCAGCCGAAGCCTACTCGGTCACTGCCGACCTCCCACCAGAATCGGAGGAATCGGAAGTTGTCCGCAGTAGCAAGTCCTTGTCTTGGCTGCGCAATATCTCCCAGCTTGGGCAGGTCCACGAACAATTTCCGCAGCCCTGGCGTTATCCAGTAAACCCAAGGATTGCCGGGAATGGAGTTAAAGTCCCCCTGCTCGTAGGCGAAGACGCTCTCCGCCTGCCCGGCGAGCTGCCTCTCGAACAGCCCCCTCTTCTCCACTCCCTCAGCCTTGAGGAGCCTGAACCACTTTCCAATCCAGCCTTCGGCAGGATTCAGCCGTCTGATCTCCTCAGAGTCCTTGTGGCAGGTGAAGGCCACAAATCCTTGCGCATTGGGATTGGAAATCTCAAACTCCGACCTCGGCCCCAGGTGCAGGCCGGACTCGATGGCCGCCTTGGTGCTGATCCCATCCCGGAACTTTTCATAGGAAGAGATGAACATGAAGGAATGGATTGTGAGCAGTCCAAAACGCCCGAAGTCCTTTGTCAGTTCCAGACAGCGCTCGATAAAAGCTGTATAAAAATCACCTTTGGCATCAGGATAATTGCCCTCCAGGAAATCCGAAAGAGGAGGCAGCATATTCTTTCGGGTCATGTATGGCGGATTGGTAAACACGCAGTCGTACCTGCGCCGCATGATGTCCAGCAGCCGCATCCCTTTGCTGGCCTCGCCCACGAAGTAGCTCTCGTCCTCGCCCGCTGAGGCCTGCCTGCGTGCGAACTCATCAAAGGCCATGGCAATCTGATCGCCCAGCACATCCCACAGCTCCGGCCCCCAGGCATTAGTACGGGCCAGCTCCTGCGGCGCTTCAGCCATATCCTCAAACCTCTGCAGACTGGATAGATGAGCGCGGCGCTCCCTCTCCACCTCTGCAGTTATGGCTCCCTCCAGAGGCAGGAGCGACCCGGCTCCTATGCCCGATCCGCCCCGCATGGTGCTCCAAAGCCTGCGGATGACCCTTTCGTAGACAGGCAATGAGAACTTGCAGGAGCGCAAGAACTCCTCCAGCTTGGCGTCATCAGGAAGCTGCAGCTCGGCGCAGGCCAGATGGCTCTCTGTGATCTGCGCTTTGGAGTTCATGCTCTTGGCCTTCAGGTAAAGCGCCAGGGCGGAGAGCTGCGCTGCCCGCAGGTCGATGTCTATTCCGAAGATGTTGTTGGCGATAATTGCTGCCGGTATTGCCTCCGCTGAGGCGACGGAGGGCCTTTCCGGCCATCCTTGCCCGCCTGCTCGTCCCATCTCCTCCCGGTACATCTCCGCCAGCAGGTCGAAGGCCACCAGGCCGAAGTGCATGGTCCCGCAGGCCGGATCGAGAACCTGGATCTCACGCGCCGGCTTCAGCTTCTCTGCCGGTATCTCTCCGGCCAGTGGCACCAAATAATCCAGCTTCGCTGCAAGACAGGAATCAGGGTGCATCTGCATCCACTGCCGGCCAAGGGTGTTTTGCACCAGGTACTTGACAATCCAGCGGGGCGTGAAAAGCTGCGTGGCTGCTGGTATGTCCTCGGGCCGGATCTTCTGCTTCTTCTTGTAGAGGCGGCTAAATACATCCGCCTTTTCCTGCTCATTGAAGTACTGATAAATCCAGCCAATCGTTTCCTCCTCTAGCCAGACATCAAACAGCGCATGGTTATTTAGCAAATCCAGGAGCGACTTCAGAGCCCTTGGCCTAGGAAAGAGACTGCTCGGCAGATTCTTAGGATCAAAGAGCACATTGATCTCCCTGGAGAGCTGCTCGCACTGCCAGAGCAGGAAATGACGATAAGCTCTGTCCCTCGGCCCTTCGCCTACCTCGTTCTGAGGCAGGCTTCCCTGCTCGTGGAGCCTGTAATCCTCCTCGTGATCCGCCAGGTAAAATTTGAACGCATTGGACTCATGATAGCGATCCACAGTCCCGCGAATGAGCTTTCTGGCCTCGAGCATCTTGAAAGCCACCAAGCGGTTGAGATGAGTGAAGGCCGCCTCTTTGGCCAGCTTTGCCACAGCCTCCGGGCGCGTGAGACTTGCATGCACCTCATCATCGAGAAACTTCTCGAGGCGTTTTCTGGTCGACCGGACCTCAGGCAGTGACTGGACTGCTGGCAAGCGCCGGACATCCTCGAATTTGCCCTTGGCGTCTAGTCCATAAACTCCCTGAAGTAGATCCATTATCTCGCTAATGAGTTGGTCTCGTGCCTGCAGAGTCATGTCGTGGATTGCAGATCTGTCCATCGAATCACTCCAGGATTATGCTTGCATTCTCCAAAAGAAGCCTCATCAAATGCTCCCTCAGGACCTCTACAACCTTCTCCACGGACTCTTCAGAATCGATCTTGCCTTTGTAAATCCTGGAAAGACGCACCCTTTCCACTCGCGTTGGTAGGTCTGCGGGAGCTGTTAGCTTTGCGATCCTCTCCAGCGCATCGGCCTTGAACTCCGGCAAAGCTTGCTGATCGGACTCCATCTGCGGAATGCTAGCCCTGCAATTGGAGCAGTAAACGCCGCTTTCTGAGATATTCAAATCCTCGCAGCCTTTTCTATTCATCTCCCGCAATATAAGCTCCCTCATCGGCTCCTTGATGATCTGCCAGTCCGGACCAAGCTTTATCTCCTCTATCATCGCCTGGAATGCATCTCTTCGGGAGTTATGCAGGCTGCTGTAAATCTCAAGATAGCTCTTGGCGATTTCTGCTGACAGCCTTTTCCTCTCGCCCAGCCTTGAATATAGATCTGGGGATGAAAGAATAGAATCAAGATCAATAGCCTTCTTCTTGAATTCGTCATCGTCATCAATCCGGCCTTCGAGAACCGGACACATCTCCCTCAGAGCAAATCTGGCATTCTTAATGGCTTTAATGGCCTCTTCGTCTGCACAGTCCCTTATGCAGTGGACGCCATCCAGCGATTCCTTCAGAGATTTTCCTTCGCCTGCTAAAATGGCTACCACATCCTCAGCCGTCCCTGATCGAGCCTGCTGGAAGATCTCTTTGACAGCTTCAAAGCGACTCAGCCCAGGCAGACCGTTGGCTTTGATGCGCTCCTCAATGGGCAGCAGCTCTCGCATCTCCTTCTCAGCAAACCCCTTGAAGGCGGAGGCTATTGCATTCTTGTCCACGTCTATTGTCCCCCCTGCAATTTCCTCGAAGCTCCGCACTGCTCTTGTCAGGTCTTTCAAGTCCAATACCTTGGCCGGAGTAAACAGGGCTGACCTAAAGGTTCTATTGTTGGTGAAGGCTTCATGGCTGGCTGCATCTTTGTAGGAATCAAAGCGCTGCCCTCCAAAAGAGACCTCAATCGATCCGGCCCGGAAGAGCACCGCCAGCACCAACCTGAGCAGATCCAGATCTCCTCCATAACCAAGGCCTCCGAAGTGGTCCTCAAGAGCCTTGCCCGTCCTTGTATCTCTGTTTCCGTAGCCGTGCTCCCGGTTCAGATAATCGAAAACTTCTCGGGCCACTTCAGCGCTCGAATTAATGACATATTTCTGGCCATCCTTTACCGCCAGATTCATTCCCTGCTCTCCGCTGTAAAAAATAGCAGGAAGGCCGCTCAGGTTCGCAGCCTTCAGCAGCTCCTCGGCCTCGTCTCCTTCCAGATCTTTGGCCCAGGAAGGAAGCTTGGGGTAGAGATCCAGAACAACATCATCCAAAAGCTTCTTGATTATGCTCTCCACGCTCTTGCCAAGATCCGATCCATCCTTGGAGCTCCCCCGGAACATAGAGGAGCCACTCATAAAAGCCTCAGATACCTTCTCTTGCAGACGGGCCTTCTTCCGGCTTACTTCCTTCTTCTCTGCTTCCAGAAGGGCAGCCTCCTCCACAGTAATCTTGTTTTGGGCCCTCAGATGGTCATACTTTTTCACCATCTCCTTGGAGGAATGAAGATCTGCAACAAGCGAATCAATCTCCGCATCCAGCGGAAATATGAAGTAAATTTCGTTCTTGTGAGCGTCCAGTCTGCTCTCGCCCCTTATCTCTTCCTTCTTGGCCTGGAAGGTCGCAGCATCATCTGAAGTGATTATGGATAGAGGTATCTGGCCATCTTCGATCCTATCGCCATTGTAGCTGACTTGTACCTTGAAGGTCTTGAGCTTCTGGAAGCGATAGTTCTTCAATCCCAGCTCGCCGAAGATTCCGGAGATTGCCTCGTTGAAAATATCTCTTCTATCTCTGGGCTTGGGCTCCAGGCTCCTTCTCTCTGTCTCCCAGCTCTTCTCCTGAGCGGTCTGCAGCTTCCAGCCATCCTCAGTATTTCTGACGAACTTGGCCTCAAGCAAAAGGTCCAAGGCCGACCTGACATCCGCCAGGGGTGCGGGCCGATCGACTTCATCCACCAGGCAGGCGGCAATATTGGCCTCGGTCCTGGGAAGATCTCTAATAAACTCCAGTAGGCATATGGCCTTGGCAGTCCTCAAAGCCCAAGGAGATGCTTTCCTGAAACCTCTGCCAACATCATCGATGTCCTTTCGTTTCTCTGTGGAGATGTTGCCCTCCACCAGGTCGAAGATCTTATCCAATGTGACAAGAAAGCCCACCGGTTTGTCTTTCAAAGCAGTCCTCTCATTGATCAGCATCTCATGGGCCTGCTTGATGATTGTCCGGTTGCTTCCGCCCAGGTGCTTGTCGGCACCAGGCTGCAAGCGGATGCCGGACATAATGTCTATGGATATATCGATGAAGTGAGGAAGATATGGATAGCTCTGAACGAACTCCTCCTCTGAAACCTCGCTCTTCCTTGATGTCCTGTCCAGATGACAGCTGAGGTTCAGCTGTCCCTGGGCCCGAGCAAATAAGCCTTTCAAGACCGGTATTGCATCATCCTTCTTGGCCAGCACTCTCCTGCTTGCCACTTCACGAATATCCGCTGGAGCCAGGTCAACCCGGTACTTGAACCTGTCCTGCAGCTTGGCCAGCTCTACCCTCTTTGAATCCAGAGCTGCCACAACCTCCTCCAGCTTCTCCTGGGAGGTGACGGCCACCCAAGTCGGCGCAATGGCCTTCTTGGCCTTCAAGCGATTCTTGCTCACCTTGCCAAATTGCTCCACAACGGCACGTAGATCTTCAATCCTGTCCACGCTCCGGGCCACGTACTGCCCGACCTCATCGATTATGAAGAATAGAGCTTTGCCGGAGCGTCTTCGCGCCGTTAGCTCAAAGGCCCGATCAACAACCATTTCGACAGTAAGGGTAGGATGCCTTCCCTGGAGGGATTTGGCCCAGGAATCGGCTTGAGGAAATGTCTCAGAGTTCATTTTATGAAGGATGGCAGAGGCATAATTGATCTTCATAGCCCCTTTTCGGGCCGCGCTCCAATCTTTGCCCGTGACCTCTTTAGAGAGCTCTACGAATTCATTGAGCCTGCCATCACCTTCAAGTTCGATCTCAAGCTCGGCAATATCATAGTCTTCAGCGTAGTCCAGGTGAGAGAGCAGTCGTCTGTAGATGACCTCTGCAATCTTCTCGTCACCTCTCTTGACCTCCTTAGCCTTGGAGATATCAAACATGATCACCTCTGTTGGCACCCCCTTGTTAACGAAATCAACAAATTCGCCGATTCGTCTGTCCTTTAGCTGATTCTTGAAGAGGTCACTGTACCTGTTCTCCAGTATTTCGGGATTGGCCAATACATATCCCAGATTCTTGGCGAAGGAAGATTTGCCGGAGCCAAAGAAACCAGATATCCAGATTCCTACGCCTTCGTGAGGTTCGGACGGAGCTTCGGCTATTGCTTTTAGGAGCGTCTTATAATGATCCTTGATCCGGTCTGTTGCCACGTACTCGGTAATCTCCGAGTAGACTGTCTGCTCATCCAGTTGATCCACCTGTATTATCTCTTCGATGACCTGGTTCAGATCCCTGGAGAGTAGATCCCCGATTAATTCCATTCCTGCATCTCCCTCTAAACCTCAGTATATCTTCACCCTGTAATTGCCTTGAACTTCCCTGTCCTTTAAATCCATGAAACGAAGGCCGGTTGTCCCATCTATTGTCCCCGGATAGAAGAGTATGGTCGTTATCCTGGTGCAGCCATGCATCTCATCAAGCAGCCGGGACATAGGATATGTCGCCGGTGCCATGGATGCGGCTCTGGTAAGAAAAGCAATATGCTTTGCAGGATCGAGGGACTTCAGACGCTCGGCCAGCAGATTTTTGAGAGGACGATAATCGGAATCCGAGAGGTATATTGTAACCTGCTCCTGGGCTTTCTCAAATCCCATCGCCTTTTCAAGCTCGATTATTTGATCCAATCCCTCAGATTCTTCTATGGCCTGCCAGAGCAGTTCGGCCAATGAGATCGTCACTGTCTCCTTTCCGATAGCCTTCAGTCTGGTGGCCAGCAGGCTCAGCTCTTTTCGCAGCACCCACTCATCTTGTGGCTCGTACCTCAATATGGCAAAAGGCATATCATGGTAAACGCTCACTTGCGACGGCTCTGCCTTGAGGTCATTCTCCAATAGCTCAATGCGCTCTTTCAAGGATAGCATGAACATACTCCTCGATGGACTCAGATGGAAATACGATCCTGATCACGGACCCTGCCGCATGATAATCAAGCAAATGCTGCTGGTGGGCTTCCATAAAGAGATGCTCCACTGCCTCGGTTCTCAGGAAGAATAATTGCCATTCTTTGCTTTCCAAAAGACGTTTGCCTGAGGGCTGAATCCTGCTTAGATAATAGGCAATATAACAGAAGGCATCAATTCTTAAATAAGCTGGCGTAAGACGCTTATTTTTCAATCCCTGAAGAACTCCAAAGTCACTCAAGGTACTCATCAATTACCGAGCAGATTTCTCAATGGTGTTATCTGACCAGGGTCTGGCTGTCAATCCTTTGAAGATTTTCTCTCGTATCCAATTTTCGGCATCCTTAACCAAAATATCCTGCCTTCCGCTCTCATACCTCGGCCATAGAATTTCAGTAACAAAGTCGTGTATGAGCAGATCAGATCTTGCCGCATGAAAGTACAGAATCTGGTCCAGGCTATCTGCAGGATGTTTTGCCTTGATCAGACTAATTAAGGCTTTGGTTACCTGAACGTCATTTAAATAGCGCATCCGAAATGCATTTAATATATCTTCCGCTCTCGAACGAGATGCCTTTCCAAGAATGTTGCTCTGGCGAAAATAATTAAAATTATCTTGGATTGAGGTTGAGTTATCCCAGAAGGCCAGCAGGATCTTAGTCTCGGTTAGTATCGCGCCCGATTTCAAGATCTTACTTGAATATATGTGCTCCTTGCTGGATCTCATCCGCTTCCCCTCAAATGATACAGAGAGAAAGCTAGCTGTTTCCGCATCCCTCCAATCCTCCAGAATTTCCCGATCCAGCCACGTCATATGGATTTATCATCGTTGCGGTTACGGAGAGCATGAAATTTAAGGCTCTTCGTTATTTCCTGTGGGTAACCTCAGGATGTCGATCAACGATGTTCCTGAGTCACGATTGCCCATGAACCGAACCGAGAAAGTGGTTGATAGCGATAATCCGTCCAGGAACATGAATATCCGGCGATCTTTCTTGGTGCGAATCTTTTCTCTTCCTCGTGTCCACCCACACAAAACAGCGAGGAGCCAAATTTAATAATCTAAATTCAGTCAAACAGCGCACCCGCAGCGAGCCGCGGGGCATGTATGCGCCGTTTGTAATAATGGTAGTGTCCCGAATCTGCTGTAATTTCGTAGCTACCCTGTATCCTACTATCATTACTCCTCATCCATAGTTAAATACCTTTTACCGTGACCCACTCTTCATTTATATTTATCATTATGCATCCTGCTAATCTCATCAGGGATTGATCACTTGGGAATGCTCCTACTGGTCTGCTTCTGCGCTTCAATTCTTTATTGATACGCTCAATGATGTTCGTTGTTCGTATCCTCTTCCAATGTGCATTTGGGAATTCCTTATAATTCCACAAATCGAATCTGAAGTTATCGATTGTCTCTGCCGCAGGCTTTTGCCCTATGTCTCTGAGTTCATTCGCCAGTACCTGCATCTTCATCTCGTCGTCTAATGCATCTTCTAGCCTGTTAGCGATCTTCTGTTTGTCCTTTTTGGGAATGCTTTCCAGTACAGCCCTGGAGAAATGGACATGGCAATACTGCCAGGAGGCTCCCAGGAAAGACGATTTTACTGCTTTCTGAATTCCCTTGTAAGCATCTGATTTGACTAGCTCGACACCATCTAAGCCTCTATCCTTAAGGCTTTTGAATAGTGTCAACCAATAGCCGCTATCCTCTGAGTCAGCAATGCTGGCGCCCAGGATCTCCCTAAGGCCATCTTCGCGAATACCCGCTACAATCAAGAGGGCTTTGCTTTCATATCGAACGCCACATCTGACCTTGAAGTAGGTAGCATCAACCAGTAGATAGCGAATCTTAGCTTCAATTGACCGCTTGAGAAATTCATCGACTTTCTCGTCGAGAATCTTGCATTCTTGAGGGTTCTTTGTCTGGTGCCGTTTCTGTGTGCCTTTCTATGAGGACTGCGCTCATAAGGGAGAGCACCGCTCTGCAGATATGCCTCAAAAAGCATAACCGCATTCAGGAAGTCGGTTATGACCTGTTTTAATCCGCTATTCGGATCGACAAGATAATTTATCACAGGCTCTAATGGTTACATGGCCTTGTATCCTCCTTGATTTCGTGGTACAATTCAAGTTGGATATAGGGCTATTATAAATCTTGCAGATGATCAGAATGCTGACCTGCTAATAGTAGCATTCTATACATTGCCAAGATTATTACTACTATTTTGCATCAAAATCGGGACACTACCGGAGATCTTCTCTCAGATAGCATCTTTTCGTTTCATTTTGGATATTTTTGTGATCAACAACACTTAGGTGAATTCCTCAGATAAATTCTTCGAAGATTGTTTTTTTTGCGCCATAGCTTATCATCTCTTCCAAAGCTAAGCTGGAATCCTCTGGCTGCAAGTTCACTCCAGCAATAGCATCGGTCAATATGAATACATCAAGGCCGCCTCTAATCGCATCCAGCGCAGAATATTTAACGCAATAATCCGTAGCAAGACCTCCGATATAGATCTCCAAAACTCCAAAATTTTTCAATATATTCGCTAATCTCATTCCGCTTAAATCTGAGGCATGGAATGCCGAATAGCTGTCTTTTTCTGGGTCCATGCCCTTGGACATAACCAAGGCCTCCTTTGGAATCTTGAGTTCAGGATGAAACTGTGCCCCAAGACTCCCCTCGACGCAATGCTCTGGCCATAACCCGCCAAATTGCCTAAAATGTTTAGTGACTTTGGGATGCCAATCCCTCGTCATAAAAATCGGCAGTTCCTGCATCTCAAAAAAATCAATATACTTGTTAATGTTAGGGATAATATTGTGACCCTCATGTATGCCCAAAGCTCCGCCGGGACAAAAATCATTTTGGACATCTACCACTAAAAGAGCCTTTTTTAATTTTAAGGATACCATATTTATAACATCTCCTGACGAAATGAACTGCCACGTGCTGAAGGGCGCAGTTTCTTGCTTTTCTTGTCGGGTTTTCTGGCTGTGACACTCTAGATCACATCAAGGTGAAACCGCTTCTCCTCCGGCATCAGACTCTGAGGCATCCATCTTTTGCACCAATTCCATTTTAATGCATCCAGGTGCAAGAGGAAATCCAAGTCTTTGATTAGCCTGCAATCTCTAAGCTTTTGTTCACCTCCTCGAATGTTCATCCTTCTAACCATATGATATGGATCCTCTCTAAATCCGCGGCTTCATGGAAACACGTTTTTCTGGATATGCTATCCGGGCCCGCCTGCCTATGAAGGATTCGTCCAGGTCGGCAGCCATCTGCCGCGCAAGAGCTATGGGGATGCCCATAATCATGAGCTCCGGTGGCAGCCATGGGTTACCAGTTGGATCGGTTGGACCAACATATGCAGAGTCTTTCGGTGCATTCTCTGCCATGGCCGCGGGAAAGGTGATCATAGTGGAACATATAGATCCAGCAGGTATTACCGTCTTAAAGAATGGGTCAGAGCTATTGAATTGTGCAAGGCCGCACAGGTTCCTGATCTGCTCACTGCCTGCGAAGAGGATGAGCGATCTAACCTTGTCCTGTATAATATTATCAGCACAAGGCCCTATGACGATATATTTGCCAGGCGGGGTGACTATCCCTGCCCGTTTCCTCTGCTCTTCGAACAGCTCTGCTGTCGCCTTTAAATGCTCGGCTGCGCCGCCCTGGAAATCCGGCGTGCCAACGGTCACGAAATACTTCAGCTTGGGGTGAGGCTCATCGAATCCCATCCATACCATTCCGCCGGGGCAGCACTGCTCCTGGCCTGCGGCTACATATATCAGTGGCATCTCCTCGAAGAGAGCAGCGGCAAAAACTGCCTTCGCTATACAACGATCTATAGTGTACGAAGGCATTGCGCCTTTTGGTATCTCATCTGTGCCATAAACACAGAGTGGACCTAGCTTCAGCCTGCCGGCCTCCACAAGCTTCTTTCCCAACTCTTGAATGCTCAACATAGCGCGACCTCCATAATAAAATCGTTTCTGGAGATATTATGCTTTAGGTGCCGTTCAGCAATCCCCTGATTTCAATTTATCGTTATTGTCTCTTCCAACGCATATACCAGGACAAAAATCTTCGGTTGAGTGCATATCTATTCAGGCACATTCACTTTTCACTGATGATCAAAAAAGCTGCGACCTGCTGACAATCGAAAATGATTAATATCATAATTATCCTACTAAGAAAATAGAAGGTTAGCAAAGATGGTATTCGAAGCGGAAGTGAGGGAGTCAATTCAACGCACGGGAGATGTTATCTCCATTAGATTCACAAAGCCCGCAGGATTTGATTACAGGCCCGGACAGTTTATCTTTATCTCGGTTGGCAGCGGCGATCATGAGATTACAAAGCACTTGTCCATCTCCAGCAGCCCGACTGAGGGCTTTTTGGAGGTCACCAAGAGGCTTACGGGCCATCCTTTCTCAAACGCATTGATATCCCTTAAAGAAGGAGATAAATTGAGGTTCAAAGGACCTTTTGGGAAATTTACTTTCCAGGGAGAGCATGAAAAGATTGCGATGCTTTCTGGTGGAATTGGTATAACTCCTCTTCGCAGCGTGATCAAATATGTAGATGACAAAATGCTTGATACGGATATGATTCTCTTATACTCCAATAGGCATGAAAATGATATCGCTTTTAAAAAGGAATTCGAAGAGCTGATGGCAAAAAATCTCAAATTACGTATCATAAATACTGTGACCATGCCGGGACCATCTTGGAGTGGGATAACTGGTAGGATCAATACAGATATGATAAAGAAGCATATTCCCGACTATTCGGATCGAGTTTTTTATATTAGCGGCCCTACAAAAATGGTGGACTCCATGCTAACTTTGCTCACAGAAATAAGCATCCCTATAAATCAAATAAAGAAGGAAATTTTCACCGGATACGATTGAATTTTTAATGAACTACCGAGTCCAAAGGCGCAGCTTCACACTTCATCGCCAAAACCAAGCATTACGGAAACATGATGTGGAGGTTTTAGCACTGGTAGCTGTTCCATCCATTCGATGAGTATATTCCAGGCATTTAAATCCCGATTGATTGGGGGGCTGCAATAGAGCCACTCATGCACTCGGACAGGTAGGTTCAAATCTGCAATGCTTCCACAAACGCAATCGCCAACTTGGTTGACCCTTTGCTGTATTCTGATGTCTTCTATCATATACGTCAATTGCCAATAGTGAGATAGATTTATATACGTTGAATGTCGTACATGACATATCAAAATTAGTATAGGTGAAATCGCATGAAGATACGAATAATTAGCTCCCGTGAAGAGATCAACTCGCTAAGACCGAATGAAAGGGCTGTCCATGTTGCATTTAGAGCATCAAATGTGGACTATCTCAATCTGCTTCAGAAAGTCCCCCGTCTGCAGATGATCCAGGTTCCGCCATCCTACATGAAGACTATGTCCAAGGCCGTTGAAGTATTCCTGGACATGCAGGGCATCAAACTGCTGCAAGGAGATGTCTGGGGCCACAGAAAGGATTTGGATGAGTACTTCACCATAGAAGACGCAATAATTGAGGAGATCCGCTCTTCGGCAACCAGTGGCAGCAGCATGGACGATGTGGCAAGCCAATTTCAACTGAAGGCAAAACTCAGTACAGACCTCATCAAATATCTAGCCAGTGCGAGGATACCTGCTTGAGCATGGAGCCCAAGCAGATATGTCTCTTTTCACAAAAAAGCCGGATACTTCAGAATTATCATCTGTTTTTATCGTCTCTCGCCATACTGCTTTTGGCACTGGTTTACCACACACCTCAGGCGAGCCGGCATGTCTCGCGAGTTCGTCCAGGAGCCTGAAGAAGAGAGCCAAGTGGAGCTATCTGGTGCATATACCGCAATTGGGCATTATGAGTCTGGCAACCGCTATGCAATCATAGAATTCCGATTACAGGTTCCAATAAATCTTATTTGGGCAACATCAGTAGAATTGTTTCACTTATGGAAATACCGTGTTCTTTATTATTTTAAAATTGAGAAACGATGATTTATGAAGCCCACTGGACGAATATTCATGGAAATGACCCGATACGACCACCTCTCCCGCGCAGACCAGTTTTTAGGGCTTCCTGCCCCAAATCTTGAAAAGCCTGTGCCGGAGGATGGCAGGTTCATCTCTCTGCCAAATCCAGCGGAAATATCCACTCCTCCGCTAGAGCTTCGCTGTGCCATTGAATCCCGAAGATCGGTCCGCCAATATTCGCGCGATCCTCTCAAACTGCAGGAGCTTGCTTATCTTCTCTGGTGTACACAGGGGATCGTGCAGCGCCGTGAACCATATGCCACTTTTCGAATTGTCCCATCAGCCGGTGGGCGCCATGCTTTTGAGACATATTTGATGGTTAATCGAGTGAGCGATCTTGAGCCTGGACTCTATCGCTACCTAGCTTTTTCTCACCGTCTCATGCCTATTGAGATTGGCCCCGAACTGACTGATCGGCTTATGGAGGCATGTCTCAGGCAGTCTTTAGTCATGGGCTCGGCTGTTACCTTTATCTGGTCCTGCGTTGTCTACCGCATGGCATGGAGATATAGCGAACGGGCTTATCGGTTAGTTCACCTCGACGCGGGGCATGTATGCCAGAACCTCTATCTTGCAGCAGAGCAGCTACGTTGCGGCACATGCGCCATTGGCGCCTTCGACGACGAGCTTATGGCTGGATTGCTTGGGATCGATGGACTTGAAGAGTTCGTCATATATTGTGCAACAGTTGGAAAGAAATTGCATTGAATAATTAATCAAATTTTTGAATCGTCCATGGTAAACCATTCCTTGCGTAGTTCTCGCCGGGAATTTTTTAAGGCATTGTCACTATACCCGCTTGGCGACCACTTGACGCAACTTTGGACTAAATATTTATCGCTATAGTAGTTTGATCCTGATTACAGGGATTCCCTCAGTTATTTCCCGGATCACATTGTCTGCTGCATTAAAAGGGTTAAATCCATAAACAAACCCCCCCAAGCCAGCGGCTTTTAAGATTTGACGAATTGCATATACTGCCTCTTTTTCATCCTTCACTTCTTCTGCATATCCAATCAGAGTACGGCCAGGTAGGAGCACTTCTACCTGAGGGTTTGCCAGGATATTCAGATACCACGATCCTTTCAAACGCCTGCCCTGATAGCAATATATGTTTCCAGCAATTATTGCGTAGTTTACTGGGGTATAGCGCCCCTCTCCGGTTTTCCTGCCAATCGTTCCAAGTACCATGATAGAGCCTGTGAGCGGATTTGATATCAGTTTCCCAAGACCTCTCTTGAAAGCCGGTACAACGATATATTGATTCAAGATCCAAAAGAAGGTCTTTTCTATGGATATTGCATTCATGCGCCCTCTTGTAAGCCATTGTCACTGGTCGGTTTGTCTAAATATTCTTATTGCTTTGACTATTTTGATCTAACTCTGGTGCTTCCGCTCTTCTCTATAAGTATATTTGCAGTGAGAAAGATGGGCATTTAGCAGAAAAGAAAGAATATCATAGTGCTGCGATAGTGAAACCATCATTTTAATTTTTTGAAAAATCGTTTGCTAAAGACCGCAAGATTAATTACTCTAAAGTTAAATTGTCTTATGTAAAGTAATATTTAGTTAAAGCTAATTTGCAGTATATATAAATAATTTGTTCGGTAAAGGAGAAAACAAAATGAGGATAAAATCGATCTGTATATTGGTAGCCCTGCTGCTATGTCTTTCTGCGGCAAGGGGCGCCCAGGCATCCGATGATTCCGGCTATCCAAGGACGATAGTGGACTCCGCCGGGCGCGAAGTTGTTATAAAGATGCCTGTGGAGAAGATAATCGTTCAGAGCGGCTATTCTGCGGAAGCTGTCGAAGCTCTTGGAGCGGCAGACAAGATCATAGGAGTTACGGACACCATTCATAAGCGTTCAGAGATCTATCCATCGCTCAAGGACAAGCAGGTAGTGGGCACATGGAACTCCTTTGACTATGAAATGATCGGAGAGCTGGCAAAGAAGGATGACACGATTGTTCCAAACATAATCGTCCTATGCTACTCTTATGGAACATCCAGCGGCAAGTCTTATGCAGTGGACTCCTTCGAGAAGGGCTTTGCACCCTTCAAGAACATTACCCTGATCGGACTTGACTTCACCAACCCTGAGAATATCACCGATTCCATGACGAAGCTCGGCATCATACTGGACAGAGAGAAGGAGGCCGAAACTTACAGCAAATGGTATGAGGAGACTGTGGCCAAGATCAAGTCAAATGTCATGGGATTGCCGTTGAAGAAGGTCTACATCGAATCTGGGTCATCCACAGGGGACTCTGAGCTTACAGCCTACGGTGGAGGCTCGGGATTCAGCAGCCTGGTGAATATGGCGGGCGGCTACAACAATGCA
>CABMDX010000204.1 GCA_902385025.1 uncultured archaeon
CATCGCAAAAATACTTTGCCTATGAAGATGCGAGGGTATATCGATCATGATTTATCGCATCTACGAGAAGCTTCTGGAAAGCCAGATACAAAAGGACAATCTGCCCGGATGCGTGGCCATTGTCCTCAGCTCAGCCGATCTTTATGACCAGGGCCTGCAGCGATTGAAAGACCTTTTGGATTGGAGCAAATTCCTGGGCCTGACCTCTCTTGTGATCTATATCAATGACGATAAGCCAGAGCTGTGCCTGAAAATATCTCAATTGCTTGAAAAGGCCGAGGCAAACGTCAGCCTCCATACATCCTCGGGAGTCTCGCATACAGGTGTTGGCGGGACGATAAACTTGGTTGTATCTCTGGGCTATGGCGGCAAGCGCGAGGTGACCGAGGCTTTCCGGGATATTCTTCGCGACGTGGAGAGAGGGGATTTATGCTCGGAGCAAATAGACGAGAAGCTGATTGAATCGCACCTCCGGTTCAGCCAGAAGCCAGACCTGGTGATCAGAGCCGGTGGAAAGAAGCTCAGCGATTTTCTGATATGGCAGGCTGCATATTCAGAACTCTATTTTACGGATGTCAACTGGCAGGGGCTGCGAAAGATCGATTTCCTGCGTGCGATCAGAGATTGTCAGCGAAGGGACAGACGTTTTGGCCGCTGAGCTCTAATTAGAAATTGCAGTGCATTGGCCTTTTTCCGGAATGCCAAGACCGTCAAACAATTGCCCTGGGGTCGCAATTGCATCGGTTGAGGGGCCATGCAATGCTATGATTTCGGTCCTGGATAGTCACATCCTGGGAATGTCCTTGGAAGAAAGGATGCTAAGGAACCTGGAGGGGATCATCTCCGAGAGAATTATGTCATCATTGACGGTCATCATCTTCACACCTGCCGCCTGTGCAGCGGCGGCATCAACCCGGATCACTATTGGGTTGCCGGTGCGAAAAGTTGCCACATGCCAGGCCTTCTCCGGTGTGGTGGAGAGATGGACGTACCTCTGAGATGCAGGCTTAAGGCCGATCTCGATAATCCTGTCGGCCTCCTCCTCGCTTGCCCCATAATAGAGACCGGAAAGCTCATTATCCGGATGGTCCAGCACCACATCCACGGAGTGCCCGTATCTGGCTCTGACCTGCTCGCCCTGGATCTCATATCTTTGTTTGGGATCGGATGCCACCAGTGCCATCACAAGCTCCTTGTTCGCCCAGCGGTGTCTACCGGCGACCACCTCACCTAATCGAGTGAGATCAACCCAGCCGCGGGAGTCCATCTGCAGGCCCAGATCACCCGGAAAATGCCGCAGCCCCCCTGCCACCAATCGGCCGAGCTGCTCTGTCTTGGTATCATCCAATAGAAGCTGACCCGCTGAGCCGCACTCACAATGCTCTCCCCTGAAGAATCCATGCTGAGGGCAACGCCTGATCATCACAATAAACCCCTTTTCTAGAGCCCCTTAAGAGCCCTACGAATAGATATAACTGACTCTTAACCCAAAGGCAAAGTCTCAAATATATTCGCCGGGAATGAACCCTCATGCCCGATTCGATTGATGCCAGCAGAAAGATACGCGAATTGCTCGATATGGGTGATGAGGAACTTATGGCCGAGCTGGAGAGATCTTTCAGGGCGTCAGACGAACGCCACCAGAAGATCGATGAGACTCTGGATGAGATGCTTCAGGAAGTCGACAGGCTCCTGCTCAGGATAGATGAGATGGAAAGCGACGCGTTAGAAGAAGATGACAATGATCTAGGCGAAAGGTGAGAACACGTGGATACTCTACCAGATATTCAGGCCTGCGAGCCTGATTATCCCATCAATCTGACAAGAGTGGGTGTAACTGGCGTCAAGAAGCTGGTCAAAGTGGAGCGCGGAAACGACGAGCGCCCTGTGATTCTCATCTCCAATTTTGAGGTTTTCGTTGACCTTCCATCCGATCGTAAATGTGCCAACCTCTCACGCAACTCTGAGGTGATCGACGAGGTGCTCGAGGAGGCCATCAACTGTCCCGTCTATGAGATCGAGGAGCTGTGTGGTGAGATCGCCAAGAGACTGCTCTCCCGGCATGAGTACGCCTCCAGGGCGGAGGTGAAAATGAAGAGCGAATATATCGTGCGAAGACAGACGCCCGTAACCCGGGTCACCTGCCAGGAGGTAGTGGACATCTTCGCCGAAGCCGTGGCCAGGGCCGGACCCTCAGGCTATCTCAAAAAGATGGTGGGAGCAGAGGTTTTGGGCATGACTGCCTGCCCCTGTGCTCAGGAGATCATGAAGGAGCAGGTCCGCCAGGAGCTTGCGGCAGCAGGTTTATCGCCCGAAGTGGTCTCGGAGCTGGCGGAACGTCTGCCAGTGGCCACGCATAATCAGCGCGGCAGGGGAAGCATATCAATCGAGGTTCGCGACCGGCGCTGTGTCTCAATCGACAGGATCATCAAGATTATAGAAGAATCCATGAGCTCCAAGGTATACGGCCTCTTGAAGCGTCCGGATGAGGCCGTCGTGGTGAGAAGGGCCCACAGCAATCCTAAATTCGTGGAGGATTGCGTCCGAACAATGGCCCAGAAGACGGTGGAGGCTTTTTCCGATCTTCCTGATGATGCCGCAGTCACATTGAAACAGATTAACGAAGAGAGCATTCACCAGCATAATGCCTTTGCAGAGAGGATAGCAAAATTGGGAGAGCTGCGGGCGGAACTGGCCGGAATAAAGGATTGAGGATTAAATGGAGATCGATAAAATTTCAGGTCCGCTAAAAAATTTGTTGAGAGAAAAAGAGATCATAGCCAGGTGCGAGCTTCTTCTTCGCACTTATGAAATCGTGCGGACTGCCAATCTGAACGATCAAGAATCACAGGAGATAAAAAAATTGGTGGGCGATAAAGTTGCTCCAGGAGTATTTGCCAATATCCTGAGCCAGGAGCCCATATTCTTCGATCTTCCTCGTCTTGATACATACACGCAGATGAGCGGTCGTATTTTCCACTTCATTCATACAAAGAGATATAGCAGGCAGGACTTCGCAAATGCCAATAGCAAGTTTCTGCGATCTATTCCCGAACTGAAAGAGATAATGTGCCAGATCTTGCGGGATATGCTAAAGAAGTTCATGGCTGATGCCGGCTATTCCCTAATTAAAGAAGGAGCTACGGAGCTTGTTTTCTCGGCTCCCAAGCGCCAGGCAAGGTGCTTCGCTGTCACGAGCATAAATGCGCTTGATATCGATAAATTCCAGGTGGATCCGGAATCGGACTCTATAATCCTGGTGCCGAGCAGCGAGAGCCTGGAGCCTTTTATGCAGTTCTTCCGGGAGAAGGGACAGGCAGCAGAGGAGAAGGGCCTTCAAATATGGATCACCAATCTGGAGAAAGGGACCCTCGACCCGTTCATAGGCTACACTACCGACCTTGATATATACAACCAGTTCGACAATCCACGCCTGGCAGAGATGGTGAGGAATAACTGGAACACTAACCGGTAAAATAGCCAGATTTCTCCAATTTTTATTGCCATATTCGAGATGCGAATATTATTATTACGAACTATTTTACTTGCTGCGTCCGAATCCAAAAGTAAGTATTAAATAGATAGAACGCTTTTTAAAAATAGATAAACTCGGCAGACAAAGAATTGATGCGAATTGGGGGGTATATGAAGCCGTATCTTGCAGTATTGTTTGTGCTTTTGGCCATGATAAACGTCGCCCTGGGTGCAGTGGGCGATGTCAATTATGAAGGAACCTCAAGCCTTCAATCAGGGCAGAGCTATCTGAGCGGCACATCCGGACAGAGTTCCGGATTGCATTCATCAGCTCTGCAGACCGCAACCGGGGCTATTGTCCCCTATTCGGGCCAGAGCGATCCAGCTCGGGGCGGCATGCAATGGAGCCAGTATAATCAGCCAACAGGTGGGCTGCCAGCCGCTCAGAGTACCGATGCGACACCATATTCTGCGCCCCAGATCAGTGGTCCATATCAGGAGCAGATGACGGCAGAAGCCCTGAATCTCCAGGTTCCTCGGGCAGATAGTTTCAGTCCTGATCAGAATTTGAACTTCGTATCTGCCACACCACCCGGCGGTCTGACCGGCAGCGCGCCTGCAACAATGCAAAGTGCCGTGGCAGGAACAGGAAACTGGTATTACCCTGGCTCTTCATACTCTGCCAACAGGTTATATGTCCAGACATACTCTGGCTTTGGGACCGTCGGCGGCTGCAACTATGGAGGATATCTGCCCATCTGGGCCAATATCAATTCACCTGGAAACTTCTTCGTCTATGAATGGTATCCTGGACAGTACACGCCCACGGCGCGATGGTGGGGCTGGTCGGGAATGGGCTTCAAGAAGGGCTGGTTTTTTGGAGATATGCCCGGATGGCATATTCTATGCTATAGCTGCGGCTACTGGTCAAATTACATCTACATATATGTGTACCCCATGGCAAATGCAGCATCTACCGGCATGGTGCCCTTGCCGGCAGGCGCTCCCGTCCCGCCAGATCCTGCCTCAGAGAAAATAATGCTTCCAGACTATAACCTCTATCAGCCGTCTGCAATTCAGACCGGCTATCCATCACAGGGCAGCAGTTATCAAGGCTACGGAGCTTTTGCTGGTGTTCCGGTTAGAGCCAGCTATCCCGCCAGTGCAGGTGCTTCTGCCAAAGCAACGGCCACCTGCACTACCTGCACCAGCTCGACTGTGGTGGCCAGCGGCGTTTCAGGAAGCTGTCCATATCCAGGCGGTTGTGCATCTGGCGATGGCAGCCTTATTGTGCCTCCCGGATACGCTCCCCAGAGCTACAGCGCTGTCTTTCCGGCACCATCTGTATGCAAATGCAACGAGTATTATGTCCAAAATTGCCCGGGCAAGCTCTCGACTGTGGCAGGCGTTTATTGTGGAGAGTGGCTGACGCTCTGGTCCAAGGTAAGCCGCCCAGGAATATACTGGTCCTTCGAGTGGACAGCATATCAGGATTATCGGGGACTCTACAGCTCCCCGGATGTTAGAAACTTTGGTCGCAAGTGCACCGGGTGGCACCAGACATGGTTTGAGGGCAATAACCCCGGATGGCATATCCTCAGCTTCTACTGCAATGATTGGTCCAACTATGTTTACATCTATGTCTGGCCAGAGGATTAGAGCCTCCGGCATCTCATCTTTTTTTGGGCGATCGGTTTAAATACAGTGAGCTAGAACGGTGGACGGATCAATATTACCTTGGAGGATGTTTATTGGCAAGAAGATCACAGAGAAAGGCTGAAAGCAGAAAGGCCAAGCAATGGTATAAGGTTGTAAGTCCCGAGATGTTCGGCAGAGCTCCTTTTGGGGAGACCATCGCGAATGATCCGGAGAGGATCCTCGGCAGGGTTATCGAAACCACGCTGGGAGATCTCACAAACAACTTCTCAAAGCAGAATACCAAGCTCAGGTTCAGAGTAAATCGCGTTGCAGGCGATGCTGCATACACCAAGTTCCTGGGCCATGAGATGACCACGGATTATGTTCGGTCCCTGGTTAAAAGAAGAACTTCCCGCATAGATGCCATAGTGGATGTAACCACCACAGACGGCTACCTTGTGAGGATCAAGCCCAGTTGTTTCACCGTAAAGAGGGCGCGGGCAAATCAGGTAAAGAGCATCAGAGAGCTCTCCGAGAATGTTGTAATGGAGAAGTCGAAGAGCCTTGACCTAAACCAGCTTATCCAGGATGTGGTTGGAGGCAAGATTTCTCTGGACATATACAAAGAGGCCAAGATGATCTATCCTCTCAGGCGCGTAGAGGTCCGCAAGACCGAGATCCTCGCTGAGCCCAGCATTGCATCTGCTGCTCCAGTTGCTCCCTCAGAGGCACCTGCATCTTCGTAAGGGATAAGGCTAATCCAGTAATATGCAATCGCGCCCTTCTTGCTGCAAAGGCATGGAGGGCGCTAAAAATTGTGACCTCTTGCGCTGCTTTCTAGCTTTGCTTTTTGCGATCTGCTTTCTTGATATCTCAATGTAAAATGCATCAAATTTATTTCCGGTTCGAGGCGAGGAGATAACCCCCGAAGCCTGTGCCCCATAGGAGCAGTGGATAGACAATCATCCTTTCAGCGCCGCCCGGCCCCAGGCCCAGATAGCTCTTGGATATGAACAGTACCAGGAATAAAAGGGTCAGGCTGCCGAGAAGGATGACAATGATGGACAGCGGGAATCTTATCAGACGGGATGAGAGAATCTGAGATATGCCGCCAAAGACAAAGGTGACACCAGCCGAGATTTCATGATAGGGAGATACATTCTCG
>CABMDX010000205.1 GCA_902385025.1 uncultured archaeon
AAAAATGCCTGACCTGAGCCGCCAGACCAGAGAAGCCATGCGCGTATTCCGCGATATGACTGTCAGGGTAGAAGGAGATGGATATCGAGTCCTGATAGTTCCCAAAAACAGCATGAACGAAGAGCAGCTAAAAGCATTCTGCGATCAAATATCCGTCGGACCGTCCCCTGCTGTAGCATGAGGGCCCTGGGATTCCAGTTCTATCCTCTTTTTGGAATGAATCTTTTGCAGTATTTTATATGTTGGTATGCAAAGCACGATTATTATTAACGATATACCTGCAATCGGGTAAGCAAGAGCGAACCACGCCGAATATCCGCATTCCCGCATGTGCCAAATCAGCGGTCAGCTCTCCATTTTCACTCTGACCCGCAAATAGTCCCCACGCCTTCCTCTCACCTGCAGCCTTCCGCCCAGGCGGCCCTTCAGATCGGAGCGCAGCCCTCTTACCTCGGAGACTATCTCTTTGCGAGCCAGATCAATTCTATCCACCATTTTTTCCTGCGTCCTGGCAATTCTCTCAAGCTGAACTGTCATGGCACCAAGTTTGCAGTCCATGCTCCCCAGGCGCGAGTTGGTTTCAATGAAGCCGTCCCTTACTACTACGATCAGCTCCTTGAGAAAAACCGTGGCCGTATCCAGCCTGGAATCCGTTTCCCGCTCGCCCGCGATCTTGTAGAAGTCATCCCAGGCCCCCTTTGCCTCAGAGTATTGCACCTGAATGTCCTCGACCCTGATCAAAGGGTCTTCGATCCGGATCGCCCGACACAGTCTCTCCAGATCTGTAACCTCGCCCTCGGCTACTACTTTAACCCTGCTGTCCGGCAGATTCCTTACATATCCCTTGAGATCCAGAGTCCTGGCCATGGTCACTACCCGGGATCTGTAGCCCACATGCTGAACCCTTCCAGAAATCAGAGCTGTGAGTCGGCGCATTCTCTACTGTTTTGCTTCTTTGAATATAAGGATGATCTTCCTGCTCTCAAATCATCCCCAGATATACCGGCAGTGCCGCCAGGATAGTGGGCACGCCCACCAGTGCCCACACCGCCCGGTTGCAGTCAAAGATCTTCTTGCCGTCCAATGGGCCAAATGGAAGCATATTGAACGCTGCCAGTGTGAGATTGATGAATAGGGCAAAGTTAAAGGCCTGCGAGAGGAGGCCACGGCCAGCAATATCGCTTACCAGCAGCAGAACGAATGCTATCACAAGTGCGATGTTTGTCATCGGCCCGGCCAGCGATATCCTGAGCATCTCCCTCTTCGCCCGCGCATTCAGCTCTTCCTGGCCGAAGGAATCCTGCATATAGAACTCCACGGGCGCACTCGGCTTTGTGATCATGACTGCGCCTGGGGCCGCGAAGATGAAGCCGGCAAAGGACATGACCACGGCAAGGACCAGGCCCATCATATTGGCCCTGTACTCAGCAATATAGCCATAGTGCAGGGCCACGAACTTGTGTGACATTTCGTGCAGCAAAAATCCTGTGCCCACTCCAACTGTTGCGATCAGGATCGTCTCCAATCCAGGAATCCTGCTCTCTCCCAGCACGGAGAAGGCAATGACCAGCGCCACAAGCGATAAAGCAAGATCCCGCAGCTCGACGGAACTGATGCTGCCAGCAATACTCATGGATCGCAATGGCTCACGCTGACTATATCTTCCTATTGATGCAAGGTCTCGGAAAATTTGAAAAAATATAGCTCACAAAAGTTATGATCAATTATCACTGCCTCTCAAATAGCTTTATAGTTCTGGCTTTTCCTGTTATTTATGCCCAAAAGCCTTCGGGCAGAACCCTCCATTGGGAAGCTCATATCCATCCACCCAAAGTAGTGTGCTTCCCTCCTATATCCACCCCGGCCCAAATACCCGTCAAGGCGGAAATCCTCCTCGCCCCAGCAACAGAGCCGGGGGATGGCTTTTTCGAAAGACCTGTGACTTCTTTTCAGAAATGAATGCAAAATGCCTTATCTTTTTCTCTCGTTTTCTCCCTTCAGCCGGCTGAGCAACGGCCCCGCAAGAAGGAAGCCATGGCGCCAATGAAGCAGAGCAACCCTGCCAAGATTATCCCTCTGCTAATGGTTGTCGCGAGCAGTCCAGATCCCGCTTCCAGCACCGTTCCGTAGTATCCGGCCCCACTGAGCTGAAAAGAGACCACAATGCCCGACAGGGAGACCCCAAGAGCCATCCCCAGGTTTCGAATCGTGGCCGTAACGCTGGATGCAATGTTCATTTTCTCTCTGGGCAGATCTCTCATTATCTCTGTATTGTTCGGGCTCTGGAAGAGAACGCAGCCTATTCCCATGGGCACGAATGTTGAAAGCAGCATCCTGGGATCTGTATCCGTTCTTCCTGCCAAATATCCCTGGATCATTATGGACACGGTAATTATCAGCATTCCTGCTGCTGCCAGATACCTGCATGGGCGTTTATCGTAAATCCAGCCGGTGATTGGGGCTCCGATAACCATTATGGCCGGGACGATGAGGTAAATCATTCCGACCTGCGAGGCAGAGTAGCCTCTCACACCCTGAAAGTAGAAGGGTCCAAGCACGGATATGCTCAGATTGGCGATGAAAAAGATCAACATGCTGATGCTGGATAGGACGAAATCTCGATATCGAAAGATCTCCAGATCCAGAAGAGGCTCCTTTTGTCGGGACTCGTTTACCAGAAATGCGCACAGGGATATAATGAAAAGAAGTGCCATGGCTACTATCGCAGGCTGGAGCGCAAAGCTGGTGGAAAGATCTCCGAGCAGGGCCATCAGTGAGACCATGAAGATGATGAGGGTCACAGCGCCGATCCCATCAACCTTCAGGCTGCTGGATCTCTTATCCTCAATCTTCATGTATCTGGTGGAGAGGAGCAGTTGAGCGATGCCTATCGGCACATTGATGAGGAAGATGTACTCCCAGCCGAGCAGATCCACTATTAAGCCGCCAAGTGTCGGACCAATGATGCTGCCTATCGCAACCGTCGCTCCAATATAGCCCATGGCCCTTCCCTGCTCGCCTCGGGGAAATGATAGAAAGATGATGGCAGCGCTTATGGAGAACATCATGGCCGCCCCCGTAGCCTGAATTACTCGAAAGAGTATGAGCATCTCAAGGCTCGATGACAGGCCGCAGGCCAGAGAGCTGATCGTGAAGAGACCCGTCCCGAGGAAGAAGAGTCTGGCCCGGCCGGTGTACTCGGCAACCCTGCCGAAGATCAGAAGCAAGCTGGTGAGCGTGACCAGGTAGGAGGTCATGATCCACTGGGATTTGGCAAGGCTAACATGAAAGTATCCTGTGATGGTGGGAAGGGCGATGCTGACCACTGAGCCATCCACCACAGCCATGAGAATTCCTGCAAGCACCAGGAGAAGTATGATGTAGAGATTCTGGCTGCCGGACTCGCT
>CABMDX010000206.1 GCA_902385025.1 uncultured archaeon
AATGCCAACCACACTGCCAGGTAGAAGAACGAGTAGAACATGATGGGGCGCAGGATCTCCTCCTGCACCCGAGAATTTCCGAGCCTCACGGTCATCACCGCATGGGGGTGCAGCATGTGAATCAGTTCGTTATAGGCATACTTCAAATCCACGAGCAATCGTCCCACCTTTATGCCGCCGGCGGTCGAGCCGATGCAGCCTCCGATGAGCATGACCATGATAAGGGCCAGCTTCGCTGCTGTCGACCATTTATCATAGTCCAGGGAGTTGACGAAGCCGCAGGTTCCCATGAGGGACACTACCTGGAAGGACGCAAACCTGAATCTGGTCAGAAGATCGCCCTGAATCCCTCCAAAAAATAGAAGGACCAGCGTGGCGGCTGCCAGGATAGCGAGCATGAACTTAAACTCCTCATCCTTTAACCAGGCCAGCCTGTCGGAAGTGAGAACCTTGTAGTGGAGGGAGAAGTTCGACATGCCAAGAATTATGAAGAACGCAACAATGGCTTCTATTATCGGGCTGTGGTAGGCCACGAGACTTGTCGCCTGGGGAGAGAAGCCGCCTGTGGCAAGAGTCGAGAATGCCGTGCAGACCGCATCGTAAATCGGCATTCCCGCCGCTACAAGCAGGATGATCTCTATGGCATTGAAGAGCAGATAAACCCTCCAAAGGATCCTGGCAGTAGTAGCCGCCCTCGGCGTGATGGTATCCTTAACAGGTCCCACTGCTTCTGCCCGAAAGAGCTGGCGGCCTGCCACGTGCAGCTGGGGAAAGATGGCAACGATCATGAGAATAATTCCCAGGCCGCCGATCAGCTGCTGAAACGATCTCCAGAAGAGCAATCCGAAATATGTGGGAGCATAGAGGGGAGCTATCCCGGGCTGGAGACCCAGATTCTGGTTGTTCACGCTGCCGGGAACCATCCCGGCAAGAATTGCAGCGATGCTATTGTCTGCAAGGGTGGAATTTATTATGTAATAACCTTGGGCGTTGGACTCGGTGAGAATAGTGGCCCCTGTGGCCGAGAAGCCCGATATGGACTCAAAGAGAGCATCCACGAGGCTGATGCCCAAAAATACGAAGGGCAGGGCACCGAAGAAGGTTGCACAGAGCCAGCCCAATGTGACGGCCGCAAAAGCCTCCTTGCTGCCCACATCACCTTTGACCCCCAGCCGCTTCAGGACAATGCCAGAGGACATGCAAAGCAGGGAGGTCAAGGCAAAGGCGACTATGCCGCTGGTTTCATGATACAGAGCGGCCACAAGTCCTGGCACCAAGAGCAGCAGTCCCATGATCTTCAGCACAGTGCCGATGATGTCGA
The DNA here is from genome assembly GCA_902385025.1 of uncultured archaeon. Lineage (GTDB taxonomy): Archaea > Halobacteriota > Methanosarcinia > Methanotrichales > Methanotrichaceae > Methanothrix. The sequence goes on from CABMDX010000206.1 coordinate 1,322, forward strand.
AGACAATCCTGAGCTTCATAAAACCTCCTTCTCCTTAAGCCCAGGTTTTGGGATTAACGGAGATGGAGCAGGCGCAGGTTCGTCTTGATCCGATTGGGAATGGCGATGCCCTTGGCCAATCTGCTTGGTTGATCGATGTGAAGGCTCTCCGATCATTATCACCAAGAGATCCCAGAAGACGCAATGGATAACATCTGGATTGGTAGCCTCTGGCCTCTGCCAGGTTGAAATTCCTAAAACGATCCATGATCTCTCTCAAACTCGCATCCTCATGTCGATCTGCCCTGAATCAGAACCGAATCCTTTGCATGGCAGATTTCCAATAAATGCTGAAGATTGTCTCCCTCCGGCCCGGATGACCGTGTCTAAAGCTTGCCGTAGAGGCGATCCATGGATATAAAAGTTTCCCATTAAAATCATATTATCATGATTATTAAATTGTGAGTTGATATATATTTATATAATAGTGAAATATTTTGAGAAGCTCCGGAAGGATATTTTCGGTGTTTTGCCGCGAAAATGGCCGAAGGGACCCATCTTAAACCACGCTCAAGAAGCGGACGGCGGTCTTTTTTATTTTTAAATGAAACCCCGCAGATTGCTGCGGGTGCGACGCCGCTGTTTTACTTTGATCAAATGATCCGTATCATTTGGCATCTGAGGGGCCATGAGACCTGAATCAACACTTATATCAGAAAAGAGTGAAACTATCGGACTAAGAGAAAGGGAATAGATCCGGTCAATAGTATCGAAAGCCAAAAATGCCTTGGCCGATAATGTGAATATGCTCTTTGCCAGTAATAACAGGCGTTCTTCATATGACGCGGAGGGTCCAAGAAATTGAGCCAGCTAAATCGTGGGCAAGTGGTCTCTGTTCGGGGAAGCGTGGTAGATGCCAGGTTCACAGAGTCGCTGCCGGAGATTCACCATCTTCTGAAAGCAGGAGATGATGGCAGTGTCCAAATCGAGGTGCTGATCCAGCTCAGCCCGGAGATGGTGCGAGGGATTGCCCTCACCCCCACGCAAGGGTTGGCCCGCAGTTCCCCGGTGATGGACACCGGCCAGCCCATAATGGTGCCCGTGGGGGAGAATCTGCTGGGCAGAGTCTTCAATGTCTTCGGATCTCCCATAGATCATAAAGGAGAGGTGCAAGCCAAGGAATTTCGTTCCATTCACCGGGAACCTGTGTCCTTGTTCGAGCAGGCCACAATCTCCGAGGTCTTTGAGACGGGAATAAAGGCCATAGATGTTCTCGCGCCGCTGGAGCGCGGCGGAAAAGCGGGACTTTTGGGCGGCGCAGGCGTCGGCAAGACAGTCCTGATCATGGAGCTGATCCAGAATATGGCCGGTAGATACGAGGGGATCAGCATCTTTTGCGGCGTGGGCGAGCGCTGCCGGGAAGGCGAGGAGCTTTACCGGGAGATACAGGATGTGGGCGTGCTGGATAAGGCGGTCATGGTGTTCGGCCAGATGAATGAGCCGCCTGGTGCCAGATTTCGAGTCGGCCATGCAGCTCTTACCATGGCTGAGTACTTTCGAGATGACGTCCGGCAGGATGTGCTGCTGCTGATCGACAACATCTTTCGTTTCGTTCAGGCCGGGTCCGAGGTCTCAGGACTCATGGGGCAGCTCCCTTCGAGGGTGGGATACCAGCCGACGCTGGCAACGGAGCTGGCAGAGCTGGAAGAGAGGATCTGCAGCACCAAGACGGGTGCAATCACCTCAGTTCAGGCCGTTTACGTGCCAGCGGATGACTTTACCGATCCTGCCGTTGTGCACACCTTCGGTCATCTCTCCGCCTCCATCGTCCTCTCACGCAAGATGGCCAGCCAGGGACTGTACCCGGCCATCGACCCGCTGCAATCCCGCTCCAAAATGCTGAGTCCTCATGTTGTCGGAGAAAAGCACTACATAATAGCCCAGAAGATAAGAAGGACCCTGGCGGAATACGAGGATCTCAAAGACATCATCGCCATGCTGGGACTGGAGGAGTTGTCTTCAGAAGACCAGAAGACCGTGAATCGAGCCCGCAGGCTGGAGCGGTTCTTGACTCAGCCTTTTTTTACGACTGAGCACTTCACCAGCCATAAGGGCAAGAGGGTCACTCTGACTGAGGCTCTGGAAGGCTGTGAGCGCATCCTCAAGGACGAGTTCTCGGATTATCCTGAAAAGTCGCTTTACATGATCGGCAGCATCGACGAGGCAAAACGATGAGGCTCAGAGTCTTTCTTCCCATGAAGGTCCTCATCGATCAGGAGGTGACGCGGATAGTTGCCGAAGCAGAGGACGGCTCTTTTGGCATACTGCCCAAACATATCGATTTTGTGGCAGCACTAGTTCCGGGAATTCTCTCCTTTGAGTCCGGCGGAAAGGAAGAATTCCTCGCCATCGATGAAGGAATTCTTGTCAAGTGCGCCAGAGAAGTAATGGTCTCCACGAGAAAAGCGGTGAGCGGCAAAAATCTGGGTGAGCTGAAACAGACTGTAGAACAGGATTTCCGAACATTGAACGAGCGGGAGAGAAAGACTCGCACCATTCTGGCCAGGCTGGAGGCAGACTTTACCAGACGTTTCCTGAAGATGAGGGAGCAGGGTTGATGGCTGAGGAGAGAGACGAAGATCGCGCCAGCTTCACTGGAGCGATAGCCGCAAAAGAAGCGCGCAAGATGAAGGCCCGAAAGGACAAGGCCAGAGGACTCTGGTTCGGCATGGGAATGATGGGCATGATCGGATGGTCGGTGGTCGTTCCTACCTTAATCGGCGTTGCAGTAGGCGTCTGGCTGGATATCAAATACCCCGGCCAGATCTCCTGGACCCTCACATTCATGTCCATCGGATTGGCCATTGGCTGTGCCAATGCCTGGTACTGGGTGGAGCGAGAACAAAAGAAGATCGAGGGAGACAAGAGCAATGACTGAGCTTTTTGGGCTGGCACTGAGTTCGGCTTGCGGCATTGGCCTGGCAGTCTTCTACTTTGGCGGTCTCTGGCTGACACTGCAGCGCCTTCCTGATTCAAAGCAGCCCGCGCTTCTGACCCTGGGCAGCTTCCTGGGAAGATCGGCAGTATGCCTCCTCGGCTTCTACCTGATCTTGGGCAGCGGTCTGCAGTCTCTGGCCTTTGGCCTGGCGGCTTTCGTTCTGACAAAGCTGGCGCTGACCTATCGTCTCGGTCTTTCCCAGTTCGCAGGAAGGTGAACCGGATGATGGAGATCAGCCCTGATGTAGTCGTGTTCTGGAGATGGGGCCCTGTCTCCATCAACGAGACCATAGTCTTCACCTGGGTAGTGATGGCATTGCTGATCGTTCTGGCCTGGCTCTTGACGCGCCGCATCGCAGTGGATCCTCCCCTCTCCCGCAGGCAGAACCTGTTGGAGACCATAATCGGTTATATGGACAGCCAGATAAGGGAGATCGCCCAGACGGACAAGGATCGTTATCTGCCATTCTCGGGCACCTTGTTTCTCTTCATCTCGGCGGCAAATTTATTGGACACTGTGCCCGGCTACCGCACCCCGACCAGTTCCATCTCCACCACGGCAGCGCTGGCCATCTGTGTCTTCTTTGCCGTTCCTATCTACGGAATTGCTCAGAGGGGCTTGAAGGGGTATCTGAAGCACTATGCTGAACCATCCATTCTCATGCTGCCCTTCATTGTCATAGGAGAGTTCTCCCGCACCATCGCCCTGGCGGTGAGATTGT
>CABMDX010000207.1 GCA_902385025.1 uncultured archaeon
ATTGGTTTTGTAACGGATTATATATCTGATTTTTCGAGGAGTTAGCTTTACGATTTTGTTCTTCTTGCCCATGCGCCAGTGATGGGTATATAAAGTCAAGAGTTTCGGGACTCTACAATGTCAACGATAACGAGAAAAAACTCAAGAGCAGAAGTCAGACATGCCGAAAGGAGAGAATTGCGGTGCCTGAAAAAATACCAGGTATCGACTCAGGCAGCTCAATTCAAAATGGCTGCCACCTTCCGGCCTACCACGAGATCTTCTTTCTGTAGTGGTTTCTCACCACAATTGCCAGCATGTTCGTGCCCAGCACCAGAGCGATCAGAACCAGGGCAGTTCCCCAGGCCCTGGACTCGACATCCCAGGCCCCCAGGAAGTATATCAGATTCAGAAGATGGTAATCGAGATTGTTCACCGGCTGAAACACATCAGGGATAACGCCATAGACCATCTGCACCGGCGTGGCTGTGAAGGTCACAGCCGTCCACATGATCGGAGCTGTCTCTCCAGAGGCCTTGGCCACGCCCATGATAACGCCGGTCAGGATTCCGGGCATGCCCGAAGGCAGCACTACCTTTCTGATCGTCTGCCACTTCGTGGCTCCAAGAGCCATGCTGCCTTCCCGCAGAGAGTTGGGAACGCTCTTCAGAGCTTCCTGGCTTGTCAGGATGATGGTGGGAATATTTATCAGTCCCAGGATTATGGAACCGGATAGAAGCGACACTCCGAAGGTCGTCACGAGAAATGCCAGGCCGAATAGGCCGAAAACAACGGAAGGAACTCCGTTCAAGCAGCTCACGGCTATTGTGATTAGTCGGTTGAGCCTCTGGCTCTTGGAGTATTCATGCAAGTAGATGGCAGCGCCGATGCCCAGGGGCGAAGAGACAAGCATGGCCCCAAGAACCATCCATAAAGAACCCATTATGGCCGTACTGATGCCGCCTGCCTGGCCCAGACGTCTGTGGGGTGTGGTCAGGAACTCCCAGTTGATAATCCAGATCCCTTTGTAGGCTATTATGAACAGTATTCCGCCCAGAAGCAGAAGCGACAGAACTGCCGAGAGCCTTATGGCCAGGAATACCAGGGCTTCTCTTCCGCGGGCATTGCTGCCATTTATGACATTCAAAGAATCCTTGATGCATAAGAGGCTCGCGAAAAAGACCAGCAACGGAAGGACAAAGGAATAACTGAAGGAGGCCCCTACCCCCAGCGGCCTCCTGATGACAAACTCTGGGCCGAGGGCGTCGGAATAGGTCAGGAATAAAATAGCAGCACAGATGATGAGATCGAGAAGCAGGATGGCAGCCGATTTCCTGGAATATGATCTGTTGATCAGATAAGATGAAAGGATCAGGAGCGGACTGGAAGCAAGGCTTGCCTGCCAGAGTGGCAATAGCATCTTCAAATCAGGCTGTGCAATCAGACAGGCGACTGATGTGAAGAATAAAAAGGAGGAAATTGCAAGCGAGAGTCCGAGGGCCGGCTTGATCTTCATCTTCAATATCCTCCGAATTTCCGCCTTATGCGGGCGCGGGCATAATCTGCAATCAGGCTGAGAATGGAAACCACCATCAAAAGAACGAAACCCACGGCAAATAGAACATGATAATGCATTGAACCCCGGGCCACTTCGCCCATCTCACCGGCGATGACGGAGGTGAAGGTAGCGCCTTGGTCGAAGATATCGAAGATCGGGGAGGGCAGTTTGGATACATTGCCGACCACAAGAAGCACAGCCATGGTCTCGCCGATGATGCTGCCTATGTTGAGCAGAACTGCTGCGGTAATTCCAGATGATGCGGCGGGTATGGTTACGTTCTTCAGGGTTTGCCATCTGTTGGCTCCAAGAGCCAGCGAGCCCTCCTTGAATTCGCTGGGCACTGCACGCAGAGCATCTTCACAAATGGTGGTGATGTAGGGAATAAACATGACTCCGAGCAATATTGATCCGGCCAGGATCGATCTGCCTGTGAGCATGTCAAAGCTATCCTGCAGATAGGATACGAGAATTATCACGCCCAGGAAGCCGTAGACGATGGACGGCACACCTGCCAGAAGCTCTATGGCTGGCTTGAGAAGGGCCTTGCTTTTGGGACTGGCCAGCTCCGCCAGGTAGATGGCAAGTGGAAAGCCGATTATGATATTGATAAAAAGGGCCAGAAGCGTGATGATGAGCGAGGCGGCAATGAGTGGCAACAGGCCATAGATATCGCCGGCTGGATGCCATTTCAAGCCCGTTAAAAGAGAAATGAGGCCAAGATCAAAGAATGCGGGCAGGCTTTCGTGAATGAGGAAATAAAAGATGAGGAGCATGATGAGGATGGAGGTGATGGCGGCAAGAAATAGTAGCCCCTCAACGAACAGCTCTCCGTACTTGCGAGATGCCTTTATGTGGGGCCGATCCATACAATTCTGGTAAAGCACATTCGCGGTTATAGCCCTTGCCCATGGTATCTATATAGAAGACTTACAAGGGCCTTTTTCTATGGAGATCTCTTTCGCAATAATCACGGACCGATCCGGCTCAAGATCTCCCCGGGCTCGTAGCGGAGCCGGATGATACGGCTTCGGCCCCGCTCGCCTGCACCTGTAATATCTGCGTTTATGAGCCTGATAGCATCAAGCTTTGTGAGGATCTCATGATAGCGGGTATATGCCGCGCCAGTCTCCTCATGAAAATGGCGGAATAACTCGCCTGCATGCCAGCTCTCCTGTCCAGCCGCCAGGCGCAGAACCTTCAGCTCATCCTCTTTCAGCGATTTCAGGGCATATGTCAGATGCACCAGACGGGAGCGATCATAGGAACCCGTCACATCCTCCAGCGAGATGCTCTTTGAGGCGCGCTTCTCAGCGGAAAGGCCGGACCTCTTGAGCAAATCGATTCCCACCCTAAGATCACCGGATTTCTCAACATAATCCACTACCGCCTCCAGTACGTCATCCGCCATCACGCCAGGATAGTAGCCCATCAGTGCCCTGCGTCCCAGAATGTCGCGTATCTCCTCTCTCGTGTAAAGGGGAAAGACCACCTCCTCTGCCTGTAAGACGGAAACTACTCGCGGATCAAGAACATAATTTAGAGTAAGCTCGCTCATGACGCCGATCACACCCATCCTGGCGCCGGGACAGGTCTCATGTGCACGAAGCAGAGAATACAAAACATGGTCCACCTCCCGTTCGTGGAAGAGATAGTTTATGTCGTCCAATGCCACCACAAGCACCTTGTCTTCTTCTGCACTATGCTCCGCCACCTTCTCGAAGAGGCGTTTGAAGGATATGCCGCTGGAGGGAGGCGAATGCTCGAAGATCTTTTTGTAGAGCTGGTAGAAGACTGCATATCTCGTGCTGTTCAACTGGCAGTTGACTTGCACCGTCACGAGCTTGGAGGTGTCGGCCTCGATCTCCTCGAAGAGCTTCATAATCGCCGTGGTCTTTCCTGTGCCAGGAGGCCCGAGGCACAGGCAATTGACGGGCCTTGCCCCTTGCAATGCCGGGCGGATGCAAAATTTGAGGCTGTTCATCTGGGATTCACGATGAAGAAAATGCTCGGGCAGGTGATCTAGCTCGAATAGATCCCTGTCCTTGAAGAGCGTCTGCTCCCAGAGGAGCATATCCGGCTTTCTGGTTTTTTCTGGGCTCACTGGCTGAGTATATTTTGTATTTCCTTCTTCAATATGGCGCTCACCACAGCACCATCTGCTTTGCCCCTCAGCTCCTTCATGACAAGGCCCATGAGCGGGCCAGCAGCCCTCTCGCCCTTGGAGCGCACAAGATCTGCCTTCTCGGCCACGATTGCCACCACGGCCTTCTCCACATCAGCTTCATCCACGCTCGACAGGCCAACCGCAATTGCCGCTTCAGATGCAGACTTTTCAGGATGCTCTGCCAGAGCGCAGAGCAGATCAGCAAGACCTTCCTTGGCGATCTGGCCCCTGGCCATCAGGGCAAAGCCGTCTTTGTAATGCTGATCCGTCAGGCGGGAGACATCCACGCCATCCCTTGCCAGCTCAATTGGTATGGTCTCAAGAGCCCTGACCACAATGGATGCAGGGACTTTGTGCTCCGAGACTATCTCCTCGAAGAGCTGATAATTTGGAGAGGCAGCGATAACCCTGGCCTGCTCGCCATTGAGGCCGTGCTCCTTCTGGAAGCGCTCCGTGCGGGCCAGGAATAGCTCAGGAAGGCAGAGCTCACGGAGCATCTTCTCAGTTATAGCGACAGAAGGCACATCCGTCTCAGGATACATCCTGGCAGAGCCGGGAAGTGGCCGCATGTACTCCGAGCAGCCGTCCGGCAGAGCCCAACGCGTCTCCTCGGGGACGATTGTCAGTGCCTCTCTGGCCCGAACCTGCACTGCCGACAGTGCCTTCTTTGCCCGGTCCGTGGGGCCCGTGACCATGATCACGGCGTCGCCCTGCTTGGCGCCAAGAAGCGAGCGCACACTGTCCACCTCATCCGAACTTACGCCGTAAGCAGGAAGCTCATCTGTATGAAAGATCCCGCCAACTCCTGCGCGCTTGGCCCGGTCTGAGAACTCAGTTCCAAGACGCCTGTCGGGTTGAACTTCTCTTCCAACCAGGCCCGCAAAGCCGGCTAGCCTGCAGGCCAGAATGACCCCTCCACTCTTGAGGGATTTGGCCAGAACCTTCGAGGCTGTGGACTTGAAAAGATCCGTGACATTCCACACCTGGTCGTCCACAGATGCCTTGCGCCTCAAAAGCTCCTTTTTTATCTCCAGCAGCCTGACCTGGCGCAGTACCTCGAACTCCACGATCTTGTCTACGAGGTTCAGGGCCTGAACACCCTTCACCTCTACACGCGCGCCGCCTCTGATAGAGACGTTGACATCCTGGCGAATGGTTCCAAGGCCCCTTTTGACCCTACCTGTCGAGCGCAGGATCATGCCCAGATATTGGGCAGTCTCACGGGCATGTGCAGGAGAGACTATATCCGGAGCGGTACCAATTTCGACCAGGGGAATTCCGAGCCGGTCCAGAGAATAGACGAGACTGTCTCCGCGGTCCTCGATGATGCGCGCCGCCTCCTCTTCCAGGCAGAGAATGCCAATGCCAACAGGACCCAGGGGCGTGTCTATCCTGCCCTCGGAGCCGATGTAGGCGGTGCGCTGGAAACCTGATGTGTTGGATCCGTCGATCACCATCTTGCGCATGGTCTGTACGTCATCGACGATCTTCATATTGAGCAGCCGGGCGATGATGAGTGAGATCTCCAGTGCCTCGGGATTTATTTCGCGAGGTGGCTCTTCATCCGCCTCCACCAGGCAGGTTGTGTCGTAAGACTTGTAAATGAACTTGCGGGAGACCAGGACCTCTTCAAGAGCCGCGCGGTCGATCTCTCCCAGCTCGCTGCGCGAAGGACGGAGGTACCGGAAGAACTCGAAGTTGGACTCTTCTACTTCCCTGTGCTTTGTAGGGCAGCCGCAGAATAGCTTGCATGCGGTGTCAAGCTGCTGGTGAATCTCAATGCCGCATATCAAGCCCAATGCACGGTAGTCTTGCCCCAGAGAGACTTCTTTTGCCATCAGTTATCTTTCCAAGACCGCAGGAGGTTTAACTCTTTTGACTGCCTCCCTGATATCCTCGGCCTTGACCGTCTTTCTCTTGGCGTGATTTGCCCATCCAACAGCCTCACGGGCTACCTCCAGGCCATAGCTTTCCAGAACCTCTGCCAGCGCATCCCTCGCGCCTTCGCTCACTCTCTTAGCCCCTGCCTCGCGGATGAGCCTGCTCACCGGGGCAACGGGAAGTATCGGCATTTCTTTTTCACCTCGTAAATCCGGATTTTGCAGCAGGAAGAGCCATGTACGAGGCCCATACGGAGCTACAAGCCCGAATAGGCATTTTATGCTCTCATAATTGCATATAAATTTTTGGTATGGCAAAGTTCTGCATTTTCGGGGATAGATATTCCTATTTGCCACGATTTATATCGCTCAAACTGGAAAATATGGGCAAACAGGATTTTTTTTAGAATCCGTCCGAGAATTATATCGGATTTAGCCAAAAGCCGGCCTGGATGGCTTAACCCGTGAATGCAGACGGGAAATGTTATCTAGGTTGCAGCTCAATCGTTATGGAGAGGAGCGGATGATGAGCGAATTTGTGTGCAAGGCGATCATATACAAAGATATCGAAGATGTTTATGGCCCATGCGGATGCGGCATGAACCTGGCCACATTGCCCGTGCTTCTTCCCAGTGATTGGGCAGTTGTGGAACGCCCTCCTCAGGTGGAAGAACATGAATTTTGCAAGGGCTTTGATTTCCGAAGAGTCTCGGGCTTTGCCTGCAATCAGGTTCTCGAACATGATATTGAAGGCGTAAATTATCTGGCCAATTTCTCCTGCTGCAGTGAGTGTGCCGAGAAAGCAGTGGAATGCGGATATGCAGTCTGGTCGAAAAAACCATATCCTATGGTATTGCGATAGCTTTCAATATGCTCTGAACATTTTGCCGGTTATATCAGATAATAACAGAGAGGTGTTCCCTTGTCATATAGAGTCTATTCCACCCGGGCCTGCCCAAAATGCGAGCAGCTTAAGAAAGCGCTGAAAGAGGCAGGCAAATCCTATGAGAATATGGATATGTCCACTCCCGAGGCTCTCACGGAGTTGCGCATCAATGGCGTGTTCACATTATCTGCACCAGTGCTTCAGGTAGAGGATCGGTTCTATACCGTTGAAGATCTTTTTGCAGGAGAGAGACTTAGAGATCTAGCTGAGATATTAAAGAGCTAAAACTCCCTGCCCCTCACCCGACTGATATCGAAAACTGCCGTGCTGGCCACATGCATGACTGCGAAGGTGCCGGCCTGGATGGGGTCCGTCACCACCAGGTCCGCTTGATCTGGCAATGAGCCAGCCATCTTCAGGGCGATGACAGGAATTCCCTCCTCTTGCAGCCGCTTTACCTCCTCAGTGATGCGCCCGCCCATGAGCGCTCCGGCCAGCACCAGGATGCTGGCCCTGGGCAGCCGGCTCACGGCGCTGACTGCATCTGCAATTGCCGCCTCGCCTACCAGGGGAATGGTATCAACGCTGATGCGCTCCCCGCGCAGATTGTGCCTATCGGCTTCGCTCACCGCGCCCACCGCTACCTGGGCTACCTGCGCGCCGCCACCAATGATGATTACCCTGGATCCGTAGATCTTCTCAAAGGTCTTATGCACTGTGACCTCGAAGATAGGATCCAAGGCCTCGAGCTCCTCGACCATTGCGCCTGCATCCTCAGTCAATCCATCGATCTCCATATAGACCGAGGCCTTGCCCAGGTTTACGCCCCGTTCCACCACGAACTGCTGGGTATAAACGATGTTTCCGCCCATCTTTGCCACAACGCCGGCAATGTCGCGCAGCATTCCTGGGCGGTCCAGGCAGATTACATTTATAGCCGTTCTCATGTTGTGCCACTCTCAACTCTATAGGCTACTTTAGCAAACTTTAATATGACGAGTGTTTAACCTCTTCACGATGGAGTTTTGTCCCCAATGTAAGAGCATGATGATGCCCAAAGACGGTATGATGGTCTGCCGCAAATGCGGCCATAAGATGCCAAAGACAGCAGGCGAATCCATGGTCAGCAAGACCAAGCAGCTCGATCGCCAGGTTCCGGTCCTGGAGCAGGAATCTGCGGGCCTTCCCACCACTAATGCCAGGTGTCCCGATTGCGGCAATAATGTTGCCTACTGGTGGCTACGCCAACTGCGCTCCGCGGATGAGAGCGAGGTTCGCTTCTTCCGCTGCACCAAATGCAGCAAAACCTGGCGAGAATACGACTAAGCATCAACTATATTAAATATAAAATGGTCCTCTTCCAGGAGGCTCAAGGAATGTTCAAGGCAGTAATCAACGCGGAAACTCTGCGCGATGCGATCGACTCAGTCTATTCTCTAGTGGACGAGGTTAAGTTCTCCATAACGGAAAGTGGCCTGGAACTCAAGGCTGTAGATCCTGCGAATGTGGCTATGGTGTCGCTCAAGATCGGCAACGAAGCCTTCGAGTACTTCAAAGCCGATTCCGGAGAGATAGGCGTAGACCTGGTTCGTCTGAGCGATGTCTTGAGCATGGCAGACAAGGGCGAAAATGTGCAGCTCGAGCTGGATGAAGAGAGCCATAAGCTCAAGATCGGTGTAGGGTCTCTATCCTATACCTTAAGCCTGATCGATCCCACGGCTATCCGAAAGGAGCCGCGCATCCCGGAGCTGGATTTGCCTGCGCATGTGACAATGCCGGGCGTGGAGTTGCGCAGGGCGGTCAAGGCCGCGGAGAAGGTTTCAGACCATGTAATTGTGGGCGTCTCGGATGAAGGCTTCTTTATGGAAGCCAAAGGAGACATAGATTCCCTCAAGCTCAAGATCCCCAGCACAGAGCTTCTGGGCATGAAGCCCGGAGAGGCCAGATCCCTCTTCTCGCTCGATTATCTGGAGGATATGTCCAAGTCCATAGGCAAGGCAAGCGAGGTCAATCTGGAGATGGGCATAGACTATCCACTGCGCGTGAACTTCAAGCTGGGCCAGTTCGTGGAGATCAATTATCTTCTTGCTCCTCGTATCGAGCAGGAATGAACACCTCTTATTACCCTTTTACGCAAGAGGGCGCCGAAAGAGTGCGCGCCACAGGTTATACTCTTGAGAGCCTGCTCTCCAAAACCTCTTTTAAGACCGTTCGAGGCAGAGCAGCGGAGCGCGTGAGTGGAGCTATCAGCGGCAGCATTCCCGAGGCGAGGCTTGGGACTGATGTGGAGATTCTAACCGAGCTTCTCTCCTACCCACTGGCCAGGGCGATGGTCTCGTGCCTCGATGATTCCATTCTGCTGCGCCGCTACGCCCTAGCAGAGGCAAAGCTGGCCTACAGGATGATGCAAAATGAATCGAAAGACATCGTGTTGCTCGCCGATGATCTGGGGCTTCATCCAGAAGGAAAGGGGCCCTGGAAGATCCACTATTCCGAGTACATCCGAGCTGCACACGGGATGCACAGCCCCAAATGGAAGCTGACCAACCGGGACCTATACGGGGGCTATCTTACAGTGACTCTGGACGAGCTGAAGCGCCTGCTAGAGGAGATGGTCAGGGTGAGGGTCGCGAAGGGACTGCCACTTCCAGTGAACGAGGCTATTTGCGAGGGGCTGAAGGAGTACCTGGACCCCCTGCGCGCGGAATTGAAGGTCATATTGGAAAGGCAGAAGGTGGATTTGGGGAAGGTTGAGGAGGGTGCATTTCCCCCCTGCATCAAGAAAATGCTTTCTGATGTTGCCCGAGGCACCAATCTGGCGCACAGCGCGCGCTTTGCCCTGGTCAGCTTTCTCCTGCGCATCAATATGTCACCCGAGCAGGTGGTGGCGCTCTTCAACACGAGCCCCGATTATGATCAGGAGAAGACGCGCTACCAGGTCGAGCATATTGCCGGAGCCTCTGGAACCCAGTACAGGCCCCCGGCATGTGCCACCATGGCCACTTATGGCAACTGCCCGGGGGAAGATGAGCTCTGCCGCAGGATTCGCCACCCCTTGGGCTATTACGAGCGCAGGATCAGGAATCATGTGCCCTTCAAACCCGCGGAAGGGCGGAAATGAAGGATTTCAGAAATGGATGCTGCAGGATCTTTGGAGGGCCAAAGAATTGCAGCTCCTCAACTGCATAGGTCCTGAATTCGAGGCCAGCTTCCTTTGCTGCCGCCCTCTCGCCAAAGCCGATATCAGCCCGGCCCGAGGCGATTGCTGCAGCAACCGCACTATGGGTTTTTGCCGTTCGCACATATCCTGGAGATGAGATGCCCAGATCCAACAAAGCCTGCTCGAAGGCGGCATTCAGGGAATGGTCCTTGTGCCAGCCCACCAGCCGCTTATGTTCCAGATCCTGCAATTCCCCCGCATTCCGGAATATGAAGCCGATCTCTCTCTTGTGGCTGGCTATGCTCACCATTCCGGCAGGCGGCTCACCTCGATCAGCCAAGAAGGCAATATCCGCCACGCCATCCTTCAGATAGACCTTCCCCCAGAGGGAGCCGGTGCAAAGGAGCTTCAGGCGCCAGGGCAGATTCTCTGCCATTTTCTCCAGAAATATGGCATTCTCACCAGCCACGACAAGATCAGGAGCTATAGCTTCTCCAAAGAGCCTCACCACCACATCCTCGCCCCTTTCCAGGTACTCCTGGCCTGATGGGATCTCGATGACACCGTCGGCCATGGCAAGGCTCGTGATCGAGCCGCTGCCCTTGTCCACGGGATAAACCAGATCGTTGGACAGGCCCACGGGCAGCATCTGCTGGCGGCCTTCAGTTCTTAGTGGCCCGGCCAGCCTTCCGGATACATTCTTTTCCAGGACCCTGGTGCCCAGCGCCTTTCTGATAGCAGGAGCCGCAAGCTCTGTATAGACTGTCAGGGCGCTGGTGGGGTAACCAGGCAGGCCAATGCATGGCTTACCCTCGATCACGCCGAAGAGTGTGGGCTTGCCAGGCTTGAAGTTCACGCCGTGAAAGATCAGCTCTCCAATCTCATCCAGCACCTGATAGATCATATCGCCGACTCCTGCGGATGTGCTTCCGCTTACGAGGATCAGGTCGCACTCAAGGGCCATTCTCTGCAGCATCCTTGCCATGTCCTCCCGGCGATCAGGCAGGATGCCGTAAAGAGCGGCAGAAGCTCCACAATCCTCTACGGCATAGGCCACTGTAAACGAGTTGATGTCGTAGATTTGGCCGGGCCCGATCGCCTGGCCAGGAGGCACAAGCTCGTTGCCAGTGGAGGCCACCCCCACCTTCAGGCTCTTCACCGGCACGGTCTCCTGACCCAAAGCCGCCAGCACGCCGATCTCGCGGGTTCCAAGCTTTGTGCCTGGAAAGAGCACGGCTTCTCCATAGGATATGTCGCTTCCCTGAAGCTGCACATTCTCGCCAGCGTAAACGGGCCTGCGCACTAGGACCTGATCGCCATCTGCCTGAGAGTATTCGATCATGACCACGGCATCCGCCCCCTGCGGCATCATGGAGCCGGTGGAGACCTCTGCAGCCTCGCCCAAGGGAACGCTGATCACAGGCTCTATGCCCATAGGAACAGAGCCTGCAAGATGAAGAGCCACAGGCCTATCCTCCCTTGATTCGAGCGTATCCTGGGAATGGACTGCGTATCCGTCCATGGAGGCGCGACGAAAGCCCGGCACGTCTATGGAGGAGACGATCTTCCTGGCTAGGATGCGGCCCCTGGCTGTTTGCAGGGGAAGCGACTCCGTGCCCATCTGGATCGGATGGCTGAAGAGTATGGACCTGGCTTCATCGAGAGATATGAGGCTGCGAAACTCCTTTGGCATGCCATACTTATTTTTAATGGCATCTATAAAAGATATGGGCAAGGACCAAGATATTGTTCAGACGAATTCGAGGCGGTTCGCCCTGCTCCTAAGGAGATGGTCCGCCAGCACTACTGCCACCATAGCCTCGGCCACGGGCACGATTCTGGGCGGAATGGTTGGATCGTGGCGGCCTTTAATGGAGATCTCTGCTGCCTCGCCAGTTGATAAGTCCACCGTCTGCTGAATGCGAGAAATGGAGGGCGTGGGCTTGACTGCTATTCTGCAGACGATTGGAGCTCCCGTGGAGATGCCTCCCAGGATGCCTCCGGCATTGTTGCTCTTAAATCCGATCTTGCCGTCCTGGACCGTCAGTGGATCGTTCCCTTCGCTGCCGAGCATAGAAGCGCACTTTCGCCCCGCACCGATCTCCACGGCCTTCACAGCCCCCAAGCTCATGAGGGCCTTGGCCAGATCCGCATCAAGGTTATCGAAGACAGGCTCGCCTAGACCCGCGGGCACGCCCGCAGCAACTATTTCCGCCATGCCGCCAAGGCTGTCGCCCTCCTGGCGGGCAGAGGCCAGTCGCTCGAGCATCTTTTCGACTGCGACAAGGTCCGGGCAGCGAACTGGATTGGACTCTGCTCTCTCCCGAAGCAGAGCCAGATCAGAGGAACTGATATCAGCCTTGACACCGCCAAGCTCCGTCACATAGCCAACGACTTCTATTCCCTCTTTTAAAAGCAGCTTTTTGGCTATGGCGCCTGCTGCTACGCGGCCCACAGTCTCGCGGGCCGAGGCCCGGCCTCCCCCCCGGTGATCGCGCAGGCCGTACTTCATCTGATAAGTGTAATCTGCATGGCCCGGGCGGGGTCGATCTCTCAGTGCATCATAGGCGCTGGAGTTTGCGTCCCTATTCCAGACGAGCATGGAGATGGGCGTACCTGTAGCCTGGCCCTCGAAAGTGCCTGAGAGGATCTCCACTCTGTCCTCTTCTTTGCGCTCTGTAGAGACCCTGCTCTGGCCAGGACGCCTGCGGTCCAGTTCTTTTTGAATGTCGTCTACCAAAAGCGGCAGGCCTGCAGGGCAGCCGTCCACGACGACGCCCACGGCTCTGCCATGCGACTCGCCCCAGGTGGTGATGCGAAATATGGTGCCAAAGGTGTTGCCGGACATTTAGAGCTCCATTTTGCAGATGGCATTATGCCCATAAAAGATCTCTTTAACTCCTCTTTACATTTTGACTATTCATATCAATCAGACCTGTACTTAAAATATCGGTGAAAAAACCCGATAGTTGATTCGAGAAATGCACCATCTACTTCCCAATTGTCGAGCTATCCTGCCGCAGGGCGCTTTTGCTATGTTTAGCATATAAGTACTGGTCAAGGATTCTTCCTTCCTTGAAGACGGCAGCCCTGATGATCCCTTCAAGGGTAAAACCAGACTTCTCAAGCACCCTGGCTGAAGCAGCATTTGCAGTATAGGGCTCTGCGAAGATGCGGTGAAGACCAAGCTCTTCAAAAGCGTATTCGTTTAGTGCTCTTATTGCATTTGTCATGATTCCATTGCCCCAGAAAGGCTCTGCCAGCCAATATCCTAGTTCAGCAGTGAATCGATGAACATCATCCCCAGGCATCAGGCCGATGCTGCCAATGGCCTCATGATCGAGTGCAATTGCAAAATACGTTCTGGGCTCCATTCGCATTACTTTGGATAGGAAAGCTTCTGCATCCGCCATTGTGTAAGGATGAGGAAACGCATCTCGAAGGTTAATCCAGATCTTTTTGTTATTTGCATATTGAGCTATTGATGCTGCATCGTCCTCGCGCCAATCTCGAATTGTGCACTTCCCAATTACGATATGCTCGATAGGCATTCTACACCTCACAGCTCAAATCCGGGCTCGCTGACCACTAGCTGATAGCAGCTTTACAGAAGACCTTTCCTGCACTTCGCCCCCCGCCAACTGTCAGCCACACGCTGCCCTTGGCCTCGCACATGCCGCCCACAATGACCTGCAGGATGGCCTACTATAAGAAACACCTTAGTTGAATTGCCAGGGAGCTCCATCTTCTGTCATAGCTATTCCTCATTTACCAGCCTCCCATTTGTCGGAAGCATTCTGGCGTGCCTAATCCATGTGGTCGAGGATATGCTTCTGCATGGTCGTACGAATAGTTGATTGCTCGATACTCATGATGAGGTGGCCACCCCTATTGAAACTGACCAGCCGTGCATTGGGAATGGTGGATGCAGCGAACTCGGCATTGTTGTAGATCTGCAGTGAATCATCTTTGGCATGGAATATCAAGGTCGGAGAACATATAGCGGCAATCCGATCATTAGGCATTGCAGCCTTATTGTCGAAAGCTGCACCAGCAGTTCGCAGCGAAACAGGATTCATATAGTCGATAACCTCGTCGACTAATTTTCGTTGTTCCGGGGTGAGACTGACAATGACGGCGTCGTTGGCTCCCATTAACTCTATCAACTGCTTCCTGAACAGCTTGGTTATCGCCCAGTAAATGGGATCATACTTGAAGATCGTCACCCATGCGTCGCCTTTCTGGTTCGCCTGTACCTGGTCTTGTGAAGCTGAAGATGCGACACCACAGGAGATGAGGGTCAGCGATGATACTCTTTCAGGATGCAATACTGCAAAGAGGAGAGCCGAAGGACAGACATGGGAAAAAGCGACTACTGAAAATTTTTTGATGCCAAGATAGTCGAGCAAGTACGCATAAGCATTCGCCTGGTCGTCAAATGTGGCGTTTTCGTGAAAAGTCGAGCGCAGATATCCAAAGCGCGAAGGCGTAATCCAGTGGAATTGGTCGCCCAGCTCAGCCTGCACGAGGAGTTCTCCTTGATCATAGCCACCGCCACTGCCATGAATTATCAGGACATCGGGGCCTGATCCACCCTTCGCAAATTCGATATCACCATAGGGCGAAGGTATGATTGTGCTCTTTCCACTGACCCGTTCATATGCTCTATTAATATCCGAGAAGTATGCCACTGAAACCAAAACCACTGCTAAGATCAATCCCATCGCAATGTAGCGTAGAATTCCTCTTAACATCTTTTTCTCCTTCCAGGCGCGGGCGGCTTTTGCTGCGAACGAAAGCCATTTGTCTGTTTTCTCGACTGCGGTTTGAATTTGCTCCCAAGACGCCTCAGTATCAGCGCAATGGTATCGTTCTAATCCTCTTATATTTAATACCAAATGTCTATTAATCGCAGGTCGGACTATGGTCCCTATGGTTTCGATAATCACCAAGTGCGGGGTACGGTAACATAGCACCATTTTACTGGTAAAATGTCGATAACGGTTTCAATGTCAAATGTGAATTATGCTTCTTGGTGAGTAATAAGCGTTATTCTTCCTATTATCACGACGAAATGAGAAAATCCGATCGATCACATGCTGTTGTGTATCCTTGGAACGATAAAAGATGCCACATTCATGGAAGCTGATCCGGGATCACCGAGGAGAATAAATGATGGAAGCGCTAAGACCTGTCACAGTAGAGACGGGGACCTGGACGAAAAAGGGAAAGAAAAAAGTTACTTTGGCTACAAGCTTCATCTGAAGCTCGATATCGATTACTGCCTTATTCGTGAAACAGAGACCATGACTGCAAAGGTGCATGACAGAATTTGGTTCATATTACTACTTTGTGTTCCTCATGACTTCCGAAGTTTGTGTTTGATATCGTTTTTGGCGCGCTCTGGCGATTTCGCACAGATAGGGTATTGGCTCGGTCAACGCGCCCGTCTCCAGATACGACCACGCCGGGCAGCGCGGGCAATAGATGACGCGCACGTCGCAGGCCAGGCAGATCGGCGACATCGAAGGCGCGGAATCCACAAAGCGCTGCACCTGCCCCCAGGCGGCATGAAAACCGATTTCGAGTGGGCGCGCGGCAGGGAACGGCATGTCAAGACAGGCGTTCATCTCCCCTTGCGGATTGACAACAAAGGAGATTTTGCCCGCTTGGCAGTTGA
>CABMDX010000208.1 GCA_902385025.1 uncultured archaeon
CGCAGCTCGGGCTCCCTGCAACGCCCAAGATGCGAATGCTTGCGCCCTGCCCTGCCAGCACCTCCAGCAGGTCCGCATAAGGAGTGATAAGCGACCGACAAAAGCGCCGGAACTCCGGCACGTCGAGCTGGTTTCTTGTGACTGCCCAGCGCTCCAGGCCCAGATAGAGCGCCTCAGGACAGGGGAGCTGGATCGTCGGGCCTTCCGGCCGGAACTCTAAAGACGACAGGCCCCGAACACGTGTCAAAGGATTGAGCAGGCAATGAGCCACGACCGTGACCTCTTGCTCCTGCTGCGCTCTCTCGCTGAAAGGGGCGCATAGAGAAATCAACCCGAGCATAACAGGGTCCAAGAACATTTTCTCTCTACTACTTCTGCCACTGCCTGTCCTTGATGTACTGATAGAACCTTATCCCGTCCCGGTCATCGTAGAAGACGATGCTCTCTGCCTTGTCCCCCACCCTGATTTTCAGAGTGTTATTGTGAAACTCGTCCACGTACTCCACATCGTCTATCTTCTCCAGCGGTACAGTCTGAACCTTGTCCCAGGCAAGGCCAGGCCGCACGAAGTGCACACTCTTCCTGCTGGTAACCAGATAACCCAGGATCCTGTCCATCATGCCCATCCTGGCGAAGGCAAGCATGGTGTCCGAGGCCTGGCTGCGCAGCAGGGCCGGTGCAATGAGCACCGGCTCCTCCCCGGCTGCGGCCAGCTTCCGGACTGTACGGTTCAGCTTCCTTGGAATTGCTGTCTGGCCGCTTTGTTCATCAATCTCGGTCATCTATCTAAGTCACTATACTTTCCAGGCAATCGTTCTCCAGAGCGATTCTGACCTCTCGCGCAAGACGCCTCCCCGTAGACATGTTGGTGCGCCACAGCGCATTGCCGTATGGATGCCCGACTGCCATGTGAACATTGGTGCCGCCTCCAATGCGGGGCGCGACATCATAGATATAGAAGTTCAGGTCCTTGTCCACGCAGGTCTGCAGGCAGAAGGGTCCAATGATGCCGGGCTTGTAGTACTCCTGTGTGGCCTGGACATACTTCTCAGCAAGCTCGAAGGCCTTTTCCAGGAGCGACTCGCGCAGCGTTGCCGAGTTGTGGCCGCAAACGGTGTACTCAGGGTTGATCTGCTTCTCATTGAGCGTCATCTGCTGGGGCGCAGGCAGGCGGCAGTGGCCGTCGAGGCTGGTCTCAAAACGCCAGTCGATGCCGATAAGCTCGATTTTCTCGGATATTGGCGAATAGAAGAAGTCCAGATTGAAGACCGGCCCTATGATGTAGCGCTCAATCCTTGCAAGCTCGATTCCATCCTGGTCGATCACATTCTGCTTGAGCAGCATGTCCGCCTTCTGGCAGTACTCATCATAAGAGGCAGCAGTGAAAAATCCACGCTCCAGCGTCTTTACTGCGTGGGGCAGCTTGACCATTACGAGCTGGTTTATGTCCTCGGCCTCAATCGGCTCCGGGAAAGGCAGTCCCGCCTTCTCCAGGATCCAGTAGTAATCCCTCTTGTCCCCGCGCTCCTCGGAGCGCAGCAAGTTCCTCGATCCGAGCAAGGGAAGCATAAATTGATCCTCGACGGCATCGATGCCGCAGTAAGAGGTAAAAGACCGGTTGGGCACGAAAAGAGTATTCTTTGATCTGAGAAATTCCTGGTTTCCAGGCTCCAAAATCTCCGGGAACCTCCGCAGCATCATGACCTCGTCGATCATGCCATTCATGATTTTGCCCTTTTTGTCCCTGTTTGCCCGGAAGTACTTGACATAAGGCTTCTCGCGCCCTTCCTGGCATACAGCCAGCGTCCTGAAATCCTCCTCCACTGCGCCATCTGCCGTGTCCAGGGCAGAATGGGATGCAATCATCCCGATTCGCAGATCTTCGAGGTCATATCCCTTCAAGACCTCCAAAACCCTGCTGCGATCTATCAAGTCAGAGCACCTCAAAATAATTACATTGGTCCATCATATTTCCATCCCGATTTATCAAGATGACCCTTAAATTTGCACAATTATCAGGCTTCCTTTCTACCACCAGGCCGCATGCATGCGCTTGGAATGATTTTCTTTACTCATGTATGCGGCAGCCTCCCCGACTCCCTCTAGCGGCCGGGCAGAACCAAGGCCTTTTCTTTCCAAGTTATAGTACCTTTGGTTCGTCTCCCATTAGGAAGATTTTAGCGCACACTCGGCATAGGTCCACGATAAAGATTATGCCTTATGCCCAAATCTCCCCTGCAATATCGCCCTTCGAGCCCTGCAGCATTCTGTTATGCCGCATTTCACGGGCCCATTTTGGACAGTCTTTCTCTTCATTTATTTTCGCCGCTAAAAAAGGAACGGTCGATGTTTTATTATTATTTAAAGAGTATTCTTTACATTTACTTCTGCGAATCTTTCGTGCATTACTTTAATATACCCCCTTCTCATTGGGAATTAGTTCACCGATTTGGAGTTGAGGATTTTGGCGGGAAGAAATTGGAAGTTTGGAGACGATATCGATACTGATGCCATCATTCCCGGGCGCTATCTGGTAATAAATGACCCCAAGGAGCTCTCAGAGCATCTCTTCGAAGGCGTCAGACCCCAGATGGCGGAAGAAGTTCGCCCGGGAGACTATGTGGTGGCAGGTGAGAACTTCGGATGCGGCTCCTCTCGAGAGCATGCGCCGCTGGCCCTGAAGGGCGCAGGCGTGGCCGCAGTGGTTGCCAAGTCCTTTGCCAGAATCTTTTTCAGAAATGCCATCAACATCGGCCTGCCACTCTTCATTTGCGCAGATGTGGACAAAATCGCCGATGGTGATACTATTGATATCGATATGGCCAGAGGAGTAATAATGAACATCTCTCGCGGTGAATCCTACAAAACTACGCCCCTTCCCGAATTCTTGATGGAGATCGTCGATGCAGGCGGCCTAGTTGAATATACCAGACGTCAGGTGGCCCGGGTGTTGGCATGAATTACAAAGTTCCAGTTATCGCAGGTGACGGCATTGGCCCGGAGATCATAGCCGAGGGAAAGAAGGTCCTGGAAGCAGCAGCAGACAAATACAACTTCTCACTTGAGTGGATGCCGTTTGATCTGGGAGCAGAGCACTATCTAAAGACAGGAGAGCTGGTCCGGGAGGAAACCCTGAAGGAGCTCGGACGCTACCCCGCCATATATCTCGGGGCTATTGGCGACCCCAGAGTCAAGCCCGGCATTCTGGAAAAGGGCGTTCTCCTGGCCATGCGTTTCTACCTGGACCAGTACGTGAATTTGCGCCCGGTCAAGCTCCTGGAAGGCGTCTGGACTCCGCTGAAGGATAAAACTCCCAAAGACATCGACTTCCTGGTAGTTCGCGAGAACACAGAGGACTTTTACATCGGCATAGGCAGCCGTGCGCGTCGCGGCAAGAGCCATGTCGACTTCGAGGTCAAGCGCACGCTCTACAATATCAAATTCGGCCTGGATATCGAGAGCGATAGCGAGGAGATCGGATTTCAGATAGGCGAGGTCAGCCGCGAGGGTTGCCAGAGGGTCATAAGGTACGCCTTCGAGCAGGCACAAAAGCGCCGCCGCCTTGTATCCAGCGTGGATAAGGCAAACGTTCTGAGCGACATCTATGGCTTCTGGAGAGAGGTCTTCCTGGATGTGGCCAAGGGCTATCCGCAGGTTAAACATGACTTCAACTTCGTGGATGCCATCACCATGTGGTTTGTCAAGAACCCGGAGTGGTTTGTTGTCATCGTCGCCCCCAACATTTTCGGAGATATAATTACTGATCTAGGGGCTATGATTCAGGGAGGCCTTGGACTCGCG
>CABMDX010000209.1 GCA_902385025.1 uncultured archaeon
AACCTTAAAAGGCCGATCGGATCCGGCCAGATCCAAGAGGCTTTCCAGGATCACTTTGTTCGCGGGCAGATAGCACTTATCTGAGACGCGCTCGAATATCCTTCTGTTCTCGGCATCGTCAAAGTAAAAGTCCCGCAGATTTGGAGCTACCTCTTTTAGCAGAGATCGCTCCCAGAAGAAATTTTTTTTCAGCCGGAGAGGCTGATGGACCTCGAAGCAGAGGGATACATCGGTCATAATTCCATTATCCGCCTGCAAAATATTTACATCCTTCGCGCTTGGCTTTTCATACCCGAAATTTTGGCCAGGGAACTGAGGGAAAAACCTTAAATATCGGCAAATGACTATAGTATATTCGGCAAAAGTTGATGCGTCTTTTTCTCCCTCCTACACCAAAGACTTTTGCCTCCCTCCTTATTACATCCAAGACAAAGGAAACGAAAGCACTTAGACCTTTACTTGCAGCATCCTCTCGATCGACTGCTTTGCCCGGGAAGCGATTCTCTCAGGAACCGTCACCCGTGGCTCCAGGGTCTGCAGGGCTAAAAGAACCTTCTCCAGAGTTGTCTTCTTCATGTTCTGGCAGACAGCGTTCTGACTGAGCGGGTAGAACTCCTTTTCCGGATTCTCCTTTTTCAGCCGGTAGATCATTCCGACTTCCGTGCCGATGACGAACTCGCGGGCACAGCTCGCGCGAGCATGCCTGCCCATGCCTGCAGTGCTGTAGACAAAATCGGCCTGATCTATGACCTCAGGGCGGCACTCGGGGTGCACCAGCACTTCCGCCCTGGGATGCTCTGCCCGAGCAGAGCGGACCTCGTCCGCAGTAAAATGATCATGAACGTAGCAGTAGCCATTCCAGGGAATGATCTTCTTGTCTGTGTGGCGGGCCACATAGGCGGCCAAATTTCTATCGGGCACGAAGATGACCTCCTTTTCCCCTAGCGAATCCACCACCTGCACTCCATTAGCAGAAGTGCAGCATACATCGCTCTCTGCCTTTACCTCCGCCGTGGAGTTGACATAGCAGACTGTGGCAGCCTCAGGGTTGCAGGTTTTCATGTCGCAGAGCTGCTCTGGCGTGATCATGTGAGCCATGGGGCACCATGCGCCCTTCTCAGGCAGTACCACCCGCTTTTGCGGGGAGAGGATGGCAGCAGTCTCGGCCATGAAGTCCACTCCGCAAAAGATTATGACCTCGCTGTCCAAGCGGGCCGCTGCCCGGGAGAGCTCCAGTGAGTCGCCCACCAGATCGGCCACGTCCTGAACTGCAGGGATCTGGTAGTTGTGAGCCAGGATGGTTGCGTGACGCTCCAATTTCAAAGCAAGAATCTCTTCTTTTATCATAGCGATCGAGACGGCCCCCTGTCTGAGATACTATTATTTCAATCTATTTAAATAGAAGCACTTAATATTAACATCTTAATTAAACTGCATTTGCGATCTCCTTCACCCTCTGCAGGGCCAAAATGGCATCCTCCATCTTGAAGTCTCGCTTCTCTCTCGCGAGAAATTCTCTGAAGGCCTGCAGGTCTTTCTCTGGAACGCGTCCCACTGCCGATTCCATCATGCGCTCATAGGTTCTTTCCGGGAAATAGATGGACTCGGCGCACCGCAAGAGCCTGGTGCGGGCGCTATTGCTGATCACGCCCTGCTGCCAGGCGAGATCCAGATTGAAACGAATGTTTACCAGCGGCTCGGAGCGCGGCTCCCAGGTGAATGGATCGAAGACCAGAGCCACCTCATCATCCGAGACCAAATGGCCGCCCTTGTAGGCCTTATAAATCCGGCCCACGCCCTCCATGCCATAAACATCCATCTCAGAGGCCCTCAGCGCCCCCATGCTTGATGCTCCCAGAACTATTGCGCCTGCTTCCAGGGCATAGAGAATCTCTTTGTGAGCCACAGAGCATTCCTGAAAGAAGACACCGTCGATGAGACAGATGATCCCTGCACCCTCTTTGGCAGCACTGTAGAGATCTCCGCGCTTGGCCGGAGGCCTGTAGTCTGCTTTCAGGATCTCCTCCGCCCTAGCCTGAGAGAGGCTTGGCCCTAGGAAGACGACGATGCCTGGCATTTCTGCACCTCCTGCCAACTCTTTCCGGGTCCACGGCTGAAATCTCCAGGCCCGGAACGATCACTCTGACCACTGGAATGCCTATCTCCTCGCGAGTCAGGTCCACTACAATGACACGATCAAAGCCCGCAGCCTGCAGCTTTTGGAGCATGTGCTTTATGTCCAGCAGGAAGTCGTCGCTGTCAAAGGACTCGATCTCCGAATAACTCCTCTTCTCAGAGGTTTCAAACCAGCGACGATTCATCCTCTTCGTCCTCTCGTAGCCGATTTGCCTGCGAAAATCCGCTTGAATCGTGTCTTCTCTCGCCCCATGGATCTGGGTGAGGCGGCTTTGCGCCACTTCGGTCAGGGCGCGCAGCTCAGCCAAAATCGCAGCTGTATGCGTGCCCATGCCAGTTGTGAGGAGGGTCGGGTCGCGCAGTTTGATA
>CABMDX010000210.1 GCA_902385025.1 uncultured archaeon
TGTAGGCCAGATTCTGGACTATCTGCAAAAGATGGAAGGTCTCGAACATATCACTGCTGCAGGCAGCTACCGTCGCGGCAAGGAGACTGTTGGAGATATTGATATTCTGGCCACTGCTTCCCGGCCAGAGGAGATTGTGGCAGCCTTTGTGAAGATGCCGCAGGTCGAGGAGGTGCTGGCCAGGGGTCCCACGAAAGCCAGCGTTATCGTGCGGGAGACGGTTCAGGTTGACTTGAGAATTGTCGAGCACAAATCCTACGGGACCGTTCTGCAATATTTTACAGGCTCAAAAGAGCACAATGTGCGGCTTCGTCAATTGGCCCTTGATAGAGGGTACTCCCTGAGCGAATATTCACTCACGCGGCTTGCCGATGGCAAGGACCTCTTTTTTGAGCGGGAGGAGGAGCTCTATGAAGCGCTGGGACTGGCTTATATCCCTCCAGAGCTGAGAGAAGACGCGGGTGAGGTCGAGGCAGCTCTGCAAAGAAGGCTTCCCAAACTTGTCGAGATCGGAGATTTAAGGGGAGATCTGCACGTGCATAGCGACTGGTCGGATGGAAGATCCACCATTCAGGAGATGGCTCTGGCTGCAAAGCTTCTGGGCTATGAGTACATAGCTTTTTGCGATCATTCGCCTTCTGTTGGAATTGCCGGAGGCCTCGCGCCCGAGAAGCTGGAGAAAAAGATAGAGAGCATAGCAGCGGCAAACGAGAGCCTGGAGGGCATCACCGTCCTTTCTGGCACAGAGGTGGACATCAAGGCCGATGGCAAGCTGGACTATCCAGACGATCTTCTGGCGAAAGTCGATGTGGTTGTGGCATCGGTTCACATGGGCCAGCAGCAGACTGAGAGGGAAATAACCGGCAGGCTGATCTCAGCGATTGAAAATGAGTTCGTGGACATAATCGGCCATCCAACAGGAAGGATCATCAATCAGCGAGAGGCTTATGAGTTTGATATGCAGGCTGTGCTGGAGGCCGCTGCAAGAACTGGAACTGCAATGGAGATTAACGCCTATCCCAGTCGACTGGATTTGAATGATGTCAATTCCCGGGCCGCAAAGGAGATGGGCGTCAAGATGTGCATAAATTCAGATGCCCATGAGCCACTCCAACTTGGAGTCATGAAATATGGCATAAACGTGGCCCGGCGTGCATGGCTTGAGAAGGCAGATCTGCTCAACACACTGGGGCTGCAGGAGCTGCTAAGAGCCCTTAAAAAATAATATACCAGTGCTGCGTTGGTTAATTGAACGCCTTTTATGTGTGTCCTTCGCTCCGGATTATTGCCAGAGCCAATATATTCGTGAACGCCTCCAGCAGCCTTCGTTGCTCAGGCAGCAAAAATTTATCCGCTTTGCCAAGTCCCACGCCCAGAACACCCACCGTAACGTCCTTGGTCTTCAGAGGCAAATAAAGAAAGGTAGCAGAGGATAAAGTCTGGGTGCCATGGCCCGCTGGCTGGCTGTGCTGATAGACCCATGTAGCAACTCCCAGCTTGCGTTCATCAAATATCACATGCTCTCCCATCTGCGCCTTTTCCTGAAGCAGTCCGTTTTCGCCTGGCAGCAAAATAAGCACTTCGCATTGGAAAGCATCATTGATCTCCATGGCCGCGTGGTGTAGCAGCTCCTCCTGGCTTCCTGTTGCCATCAGATCGCGGCTGAAGGCATAAAGAGAAGAGACAAAGCGCTCTCTTTGGCGAGCGCCCTCACCTTGCCACCTCACCAGGTCTGCAAGGAAGCTGGTGGCCACACCCACTATCACGAAGACGAGGAACATGGGCAGATAGCGCAGATCCTCAACTGCCAGCGTCAACCGGGGCGGAACGAAGAAGAAATCGAGGGCTACAACCGCAAAGATAGAGGCTATCAGGCCTGAGCGCCTCCCCCATGAAATTCCGCTGTAGACTACAGGAAGGAGCAGAATCATGGCCACATTGATAAGACCGAGCCACACTTGGAACGTCCAGCAAAAGGCGGTCACTACAGCCACGATTGCTACGCTGCCATAATACGGCCAAAAATCTCGAGATCCCAATACCATTGGGACTTCTTTTTCTGGCTGCTTCTCATCAGTGCTGCCTATTACCAGCACGTGAATCGGCCCGCTTTGCCGTATTAGCTCATTGACAGTGGAGGTCATTGGCCACTTCTTCCAAAAGCTTTTGCGTGGCAGGCCGACCACCAGAAGGGTGACATTTTGAGATCTGGCAAAAGAGAGAATCTCCCCGGCAATGCTCCGTCCGCTAAGGGTCTGGACCTTTGCGCCCAGGTTCTCAGCCAATCTTATGCTTTGGGCAAGACGGTCCAGAGCTGCCTCATCGGATGGCCAATCCTCTGGCGATTCAACATAGACTGCATACCATTCTGCATTCTGATCTGCAGCCATGCGCTGGCCAATGCGCACCAAACGCATAGAAAGTTCGCTTGTGCTGATGCAGACCAAAATCCGAGACCCTGCAGGCCAGGGCCCCAGGATGCCATGCCTCTCCATATAAGAGCGCATGTCTTCATCCACCTTGCTCGCAGTGTAGCGCAGAGCCATCTCCCGCAATCCCAAAAGATTTCCCTTGCGAAAGAAGCGATGTATAGCTTGCTCCGCCTGGGGAGGAATATACACCTTGCCCTCAGAAAACCGCGCCAGCAGCTCTTCAGGAGGTAGATCCACCACTTCCAGCTCATCTGCCATTTGCATGATTCTATCCGGAACGGTTTCGCGGACTCTTACCCCGGTGATCTGGTAGACGATATCATTGAGGCTCTCGACATGCTGGATATTCATAGTGGTATAGACGCTGATACCTGCGTCCAGCAGCTCTTCCACATCCTGGGATCTCTTGACATTGCGAGTGCCTGGAGCATTGCTAGGGGCCAGCTCGTCGACTAAGGCGATTGCTAGATGGCGCGCCAGGACGCCATCCAGATCCATTTCCTCCAGCACAATCTGCCCATGTTCCAGCCTGAGACGGGATATCGTCTCCTGGCCATGCAGCAAAGCCTCGGTTTCAGCCCGCCCGTGTGTCTCGATGAAGGCAACGACTATGTCCACACCTTCATTTTTTAGGGCGTGAGCCTCTTCGAGCATCTGAAATGTTTTGCCAACGCCAGCAGCAGCTCCAATAAAGATCTTGAGCTTGCCACGTCTGGGCTCAGCTTTTTGCTCCTCGTGATGCAGCCTTTTCAGCAGAGCATCCGGATCCGGGCGGAGATCCTTTTGAATGCTTTTCACCTCCTCATTGCCAAATCATCAAGCGCCAGGTTGAGCATCAGCACGTTCAATCTCTCCTGGCCCATTATTCCAAACTGGGCAGGTTCGGCATGCTGATAGACCAGAAGCTTGACCTCAGACTCGGGCAATCCCCGAACCCTCGCAATCCTTGGCACCTGCATCAATGCACCCTCTCTGCTGATATGCGGGTCAAGGCCGCTGGCCGAGGCGAGAACTAGCTCCGGGGGAACAGGCGTCTTTTGGGAAATATTATTCGTGCGCCGCACATATTCGATTCTCCGGCACACCTGCTCCATCAGCTTGGCGCTGGTTGGGCCTAAATTGCCTGCTCCTGAGCCATCAGCGGCATATCCCACTTCTGAAGGCCGTCCCTGGAAGTAGCCAGAGCCAGAGAAATTCTGGCCAATGAGCTCAGAGCCCACAATCCGTCCGTCCTTCACTATCAGACTCCCGGCTGCCTTCTCAGGCCAGGCTGTCTGGGCTATGCCGGTTATGAGAAGCGGATAGACCAGGCCAGTCAGGAGTGTGAAGGCCAGGAACAGCAATATTGCCGATTTTGCCTCTTGTACTATATTCGTCATTTTCATCACTCCATGTGCAAAAAATTTATCAGAATGTCGATCAGCTTTATTCCAATGAAGGGAATAATCAGACCTCCCAGGCCATAAATGAGCAGATTGCGGCGCAGGAGTACGGCTGCTGTCGTAGGTTGATAGCGAACACCCTTGAGCGCTAGGGGAATAAGAAGCGGGATGATGATGGCATTGAATATGATTGCCGATAGCACTGCGCTCATGGGCGTGGCCAGATGCATGACATTGAGCATGCCAAGCATTGGATATTCGGCTGCAAAGATAGCAGGAATGATGGCAAAGTATTTTGAGACATCATTGGCAACGCTGAATGTGGTTAGCGCTCCGCGGGTGATCAATATCTGCTTTCCGATTTCTACAATGTCCAGCAGCTTGGCGGGGTTGGAGTCAAGATCAACCATATTGGCCGCTTCCCTGGCAGCCTGAGTGCCGGCATTCATGGCCACAGCTACATCTGCCTGCGCCAGAGCTGGGGCATCATTGGTGCCGTCTCCGATCATAGCTACCAAATGGCCTTCCTTCTGATATTTTCGAATGGCCTCCAGCTTGGCCTCGGGCCGGGCCTGACCGATGAAGTCGTCGATGCCCGCTTCTGCGGCTATGGCTGCAGCAGTGGTGGGATTGTCGCCGGTGATCATCACAGAGCGAATGCCAACCAACCGCAGGTGAGATAGGCGCTCCTTGATATTCTCCTTGAGCACATCCTTCAGACGGACGGCGCCCAAAATCCTTGCGCCTTCTGCAACTATCAATGGTGTGCCGCCGTCTCTCGCAATGCAGTCTACTGCTGCTCTGATGCTCTCTGGCATAGTACCGCCCCTATTTTTCGAGAATTCCTCGATGGCGTCATGAGCACCTTTGCGAATCTCCCTTCCACCCCAGTCTATTCCACTCATGCGAGTCTCGGCACTGAAGGGGATAAAAGAAGCCCCATCCGGGGCGCGGATGTCTCTGCCCCGCACATCCAGCTTCTCCTTGGCCAGATCTACGATACTTCGCCCTTCCGGCGTCTCATCTGCAAGAGACGAGAGCATTGCAGCCTCTGCCAGATCCTCAGACTTTATGCCCTCGACTGGAACGAATTCCGTCGCCATTCTGTTTCCGAGAGTTATGGTGCCGGTCTTATCCATCAGCACCACATCCACGTCTCCTGATGCCTCAACCGCTCTACCACTCAGTGCTATGACATTATGCGCCAGCAGCCTGTCCATCCCTGCAATGCCGATAGCAGGCAAGAGACCGCCAATGGTCGTGGGCATCAGGCAGACCAGAAGGGCCACCAGCACAGTAGCCGCAATGGAGAGGCCCATATAGCCGGCAAAAGCCTGCATGCTTACGACCACTACTAGAAAGAGGCCTGTCAAGCCTATGAGTAGTATCTCCAGCGCCTGTTCATTTGGTGTCTTCTGGCGCTTGGCGCTCTCTACCATTCCTATCATCTGGTCAAGGAAAGTCTCACCCGGATCGGCTGTGATCTCGATCGTAACCTTCCCTGAGAGAATCCTGGTTCCGCCGGTAACGCCGCTTATGTTTCCTCCGGCCTCGCGCACCACCGGAGCAGACTCGCCCGTGATGGCAGATTCATCTACCAGCGCGACTCCTGCGATAATTTCTCCATCGCTAGGGATAATGCCGCCATCCTCCACGAGCACATGATCGCCCTTGCAAAGATCCAGTGCCGATACCTCCTCAGTGAGTTCGCCGGAGATGAGCCTGTGAGCCCTGGCCTCGCTGCGTGCAATGCGCAGCGTCTCTGCTTGGGCCCGTCCTCGCCCTTCAGCCAGGGCCTCGGCAAAGTTGGCAAAGAGAATTGTAGACCACAACCAGATGCTGATCTGCACATCGAATCGAGAGGGTTTGCCCTGGATTATGTCGCCAGCAGATATCAATGTCGTCAGCAGGGCACCTATCTCCACTGCCAGCATCACCGGATTTCTCCATAATGAGCGGGGGTCGAGCTTGGGGATGGAGTCCCTGACTGCCTGCACCATCAGATCCGACTGCCACATGCCAGGCATGTTTATTCTCATCTTCATCACCTCAAATATCCTGCCCGGGTATCAGCTGCAGATGCTCGAGTATCGGTCCCAAGACAAATACCGGGAAGAAAGTCAAAGCTCCTACTATTATGACCGTGCCTGCAAGCATGATCACAAATAGCGGGCTGGCTACAGGCAGAGTGGCGGAGCTTTCAGGAACTATCCTCTTCTGAGCAAGAGATCCAGCTAAAGCCAGAGCTGTCAGAATTGTGGCAAACCTTCCCACCAGCATTCCTAAAGCCAATGCCAGATTGTAGAAGACTGTGTTGGCATTCAGGCCGGCAAAGGCAGAGCCGTTATTGCCGCAGGCTGAGGCAAATGCATAGAGAATCTCTGATAGGCCATGAGGCCCGGAGTTGTTGAGGCTGGAGAGGCCCCAGGGTAGCGATATGGCAATGCCCGCCAGGATCAGCAACATGACA
>CABMDX010000211.1 GCA_902385025.1 uncultured archaeon
GAAAAGGTGATGCTAACATGCTCAAGGCTAACCCAATGACTTCATGGAACAGCTCGGAATGCATGCCTTCGGTTCCCGCGACGGCATACGTAGATGATTCGGCTACGCTTATCGGAGATGTGCGCCTCGGAGAGAGAGTTTATGTTGCCCCGGCCGTATCTCTTCGAGCGGATGAGGCGCATCCAATCATCATCGGTGATGAATGCAATATTCAGGATTCGGCAGTCTTTCATGGCCTCATGGGAAGCTCCATAGAATTGGGACGGCGAGTCTCCATCGCTCACGGTGCCGTAATTCACGGTCCTCTCAAGATTGGAAGTGAGAGCTTTGTGGGATTCAACTCCGTGGTTCATGCCTCGACCATTGGCAATAAATGCTTCGTGGGCCACGCGGCGGCGGTCATAGGCGTCAAGCTGGCAGATTGAAGGTTCGTTCCTCATGGCGCAATTATTGACACTCAGGCGAAGGCCGATGCCCTTGGCAGTGTGCCGGAGAATCTAGTGCACTTCAATGAGGAGGTAGTTCACGTCAACATGGAATTTGCAAGGAGCTATGGCGTAAGAAAGAAATCATGTGTAGGTGATTGAATCACCTCTATATCTGCCTGCAAATCATTTTTTAATCTCAAAAGCCTCTTTTGCCACGCTCTATCAGCGTGTCCTCTCCTTTCGGACAAGAAATATATACACCCCTGCCCCACAAGCCCAACTGCAAGCATTTAGGTGATTGTTAATGGCCAAGATCAAAGCAGGCGTCTTAGGTGCTACCGGAGCCGTTGGACAGCGTTTCATCGAAGGGTTGAAGAATCATCCTTGGTTTGAGCTTACCAGCCTTGCAGCATCGGAGAGAAGCGCGGGCAAGAAGTACAGCGAGGCTGCCAAGTGGCGCCTGGAGAGCGAAATGCCCGCAGAGATCGGAGAGATGACTGTGGTCAACGTCGATCCGCGAGAGGTTGATGCCGATATAGTATTCTCGGCGCTTCCTGCGAGCGATGCCATGACGGTTGAGCCTGCCTTTGCGGCTGCAGGCTGTGCAGTGGCCAGCAATACCAGCTCCTACCGCATGGTGGCAGATGTGCCTCTTCTCATACCGGAATGCAACTATGAGCACTTGGACCTGATAAAAGTGCAGCGGGAAAAGCGTGGCTGGGATGGTTATCTCACCACCAACCCCAACTGCACCACAGTCATGTTTACCCTGCCACTCAAACCCCTCATGAAGTTCGGAATCAAGACGGTTCATGTTGCCTCCATGCAGGCTGTTAGCGGCGCCGGCTACGAGGGAGTCCCCTCCATGGCGATCCTGGGAAATGTCATTCCCTACATCGGTGGAGAAGAGGAGAAGGTGGAGACCGAGCCGCAGAAGATCCTGGGCCACTTCGATGGTGAAAAAATCGTGAATGCAGACTTTACCATAAGTGCCAGTTGCCATCGTGTGCCTGTCATGGACGGACACACCGAGGCCATCTGGGTGACCATGAGGGATAATCCCACACCCGACGAGGTCCGCAAGGCGATGTTGGACTTCGATCCAGGCCTGGGGGATCTGCCCACTTCGCCCAAGAAAGCCCTCATCGTCAAGGATGAAGTCGATCGGCCTCGGCCGCGCCTTGATCGCGGGAGAGGCAATGGCATGTCGGTGTCTGTGGGACGGATCAGATCGGGAATCAGGTTCATCTGCATGGGCCACAACACCGTGCGAGGAGCTGCCGGAGCGAGCATACTCAATGCCGAGCTGCTGGTGAAGAAGGGCCTGCTGTAAATGCTGATTGTGGCCTGGGAGACGACGGCAGAGTGCAACCTCTCGTGCCGCTATTGCCGTGCCTCAGCCTCAGCCTCGCCCGATCCGGATGAGCTTGATACGTCAGAGGCGCTGGCCTTCATCGAGAGCATAGCGCCCCTGCAGCCCATGTTCATTTTAAGCGGGGGAGAGCCGCTCCTTCGGCCCGATATTTTTCAGATCGCGAGAAGGGCCGTCTCTTTGGGCCTGCGCGTATCAATGGCGAGTAACGGAACGCTGCTGACTGCTGAGGCAGCGAACAAAATAGCGGCCTCGGGCATTTCCCGGGTGAGCATCAGCCTGGATGGGGCCTCGGCGGAATTGCATGACCAGAGTCGTGGTCAGGGGAGCTTTCTTAGGGCCCTTGAGGGCATGAAAAATCTGCGCGGAAAGATCGGATTCCAGATCAATTTTACTATTACCAGAAAAAATGAACGCGATATACCTGAATTTTTCGCTCTGGCAAAGGACCTTGGAGCCGAGGCTGTGCATTTCTTCTTCCTGGTCCCCACCGGTCGCGGCCTGGTGGAGGACATGATATCGCCCGAGCGCCAGGAAGAGCTGCTTATGCAGATCGATCGGGAGCGCGAGAACTGGCCGCTGGAGGTGCAGGTCACATGTGCCCCGCAGTACGCTCGGATATCGAGTCCCGGCAAAGGCAGACGGAGCGGCGGTTGCCTGGCAGGCAAGAGATTTGTTTTTATCTCCCGAAAGGGCGATGTATATCCCTGCGGCTATTTTCCCGTGCGTGCCGGAAGCATCAGGGAAAATAATTTTATGGATATATGGACAAATTCACGTCTGTTGCAGGATCTTCGGGAGAAGCCCCTCTCGGGAAAGTGCGGCCGGTGCAGCTTCAGCAAGACCTGTGGCGGCTGCCGGGCGCGTGCCTATGCCGAAACGGGCGATTATCTCGGGCCCGATCCATCATGCAGCCTGGCGGTGTAGCAATTGGACGAGACAGATCTTATCTTGCTATCTATGGTGCAAGACGGCTTTCCGATCGTCAGTAGACCTTATCTGGAGCTGGGACATGCCCTGGGAGTTTCTGAAGATGAGGTACTGGAAAGGCTTGGCAGGCTGCAGGCAGAGGGGCTGATCAGAAGGATCGGTCCCATTCTTGATCTTGGAAAGCTGGGGCGGAGCGGAATGCTGGCAGCTCTTAGGGTCTCGCTTGCTGAGGCGGATAGAGCGGCCCAGGTGGTCAATGAGTACCCTGAGGTTTCACACAATTATCTGCGCCCAAATGAGAGCGGCTATAATATGTGGTTCACGGTCTCGGCGAGCGAAGAGCGGATATCCGAAATACTGCAGGAGATCCGCACTCGAACGGGCTTAAAGATGCTCATGCTTCCGACCATCAGGATATTTAAGATCGGAGTTAAATTCGATATAATTTGAGGTGAGGCGTTTTGGTGAAATTGGTATTGACTGACTTTTATGCTGACTGGTGCGGACCGTGCAAGATACAGGGACCAGTCTTCGATGCTCTGGCAGAGGAGTTCAAGGACCGGGTAGAGTTCAAGAAGATCAACGTGGACAAGGAGGGTGATCTGGCCACGGAGAAGGGGATCTTTGTAGTGCCCACCCTCATAATGGAGAAGGACGGTGTAGAGCTGAAGAAGTGGATGGGCGTAACGCCGAAGGAAGAGCTGACGGAAGCCATCAATGAAGCCCTGAAATAAAGTTGGGGACCGGGGAGGGAAGAATGGACGGCTGGATTGAGCCCGTGCGAAGGATCAATAGCCGGGGCGGCCATGCGCCCCATCTATCTTTGCGCTTTGATTCTCACTTGTTCTCCATAGACACCAGCCGCTCTCCCAAGGCCTGCGTTCAGCCTGATGCTTATCTCATCACTCATGCCCACAGCGATCACTATGGAAAATCTGCCATGCTTTCGCCCCGGGCCATAGCTTCAGTGGAGACTGCGAGGGCTCTTGAGATTCGTTACAATCATAAATACCAGGGCCGCACCTTTCGAGTGGGCGAGAGCATCATGGTGGACGAAGTGGAGATCAAGACTCACCCTACAGGCCACACCATCGGCTCTGCAGCCTATTCCTGGGAGACTGAGACTGGTGGCCGGGTGCTTGTCACGGGTGATGTGAAGGACTATCAAGCGTTTCCACGCACGGATTATCTGGTCAGCGAGGCCAACTACGGAGATCCTTATGATCCGTCCTGCATCTTCCAGGATGATCTGGCTGGCTTTTCCGAGGCTCTGGAGTCAGGTGCGAGCTTCGGAGCCTATGCCTTTGGCAAGGCGCAGAGGGCTGTGGCGCTGATGAGGGCCATGGGATACAGGGATGAGATTGGCATGGACGAGAAGAGCCTGATTCTGACGCGGGAGCTGATGCAGTCAGCTGCCGGGCCGCTGACGGAGGTGAACGGTGGGGGGTCGAATGTTGTGAGCCCCTGGAATCTCTATCAGGTGCATGGAAAGAACAAGTATTTTCTAACTGGCAGGCGGGATACGTCCTATCCTACCATCCAGCTCAGCGATCATCTGGACTTCCGGGGGCTGATGAAGATGATGGAGCACGTCTCGCCAAAGGAGGTTTTGGTCTACCATCCAGAAGGCGAGAGGGCGAGCCTGCTGGCGCACTACTTGCAGGAGTGCGGCCTGGAGACGATGTCGCTGGATATGATTGAGAAGTTTGTTCGCTGACGATTAGGGTCTAAATTAGGTTTGACAGTTTAGGCTTAAATCAATTGGACTCATACTTTCCAGGATATGATGCAGGAAGACCTTTGAATCCTTTTTCATAATATTTGGACCTGCTCTGCGAGAATCCTGTCCTTTGGCATGGGATGCAGTGACCTGTATGTGAGAAGATCTACTCGCCTTTGCAGAGCATCTTCCAGATCGAGCTTCAAGCCGGCAAGATCGAGGAGGCTTTTTTTTGCCTTCGAACTCGACAAGGATATCTATGTCGCTTTCAATGGTCATCCCTGGACCCTTTCACTCAATACATCCAGGCATCCCTTTATGGCATCCTTGATATTTTCCAGGGCTTCCTCGACCGTTTTTCCCTGGGAGATGCAGCCGGGTAGGCATGGACATTCCACAACGAACCAGCCGTCTTACCTTCGCTGATCAGGACTCTAAAGCGCATTAACTCTCGTCTTGTTTTCAGCCGTTCACTCGCATTATAGCAGCAAATGGCGCAGCAATTATATAGACAAACTTTTGATAGTACTTGATGATGATCGCCCCGGTCAATGAGCGTTTTCTCATAATTTCACTCCTTCTTTTTTCCTTCTCTTCTCTTGTGCTTGCACAGATCGATACTCCTGAAAAGTTGAACCATACGGCCAATAGAACTCCTGAAGTTGAGCTGCTATTTTGCAAAGGACAAAGCCTCCTTCCAGTGCTGCTGACAACAGGACAGATAGATGGTTATGTCGCCTGGCAGCCATATTTGGCCCTGGCCGAGAAGAGCGGCATAGGAAAGACTGTAGCCTATTCACGAGACTTTCCGCCAGACGGCCTGTGGCACAACCATCCTTGCTGCGTCCTGGTGGCAAGCAATGATGTTCTGCAAAATCATCCTGACACTGCGGTGGCTGTGAGCGTAATCCTTCTGGCAGGCGAGATTTGGGCAAAAGAAAATCCGGATGCATTGGCGGAAATAACTACCAATTGGCTCATGGGAGATCAGAACTACACCTTTGGAAGCGATACATTTTCACCTACGGGCCTCTTTGGCAGTTCTCTCTCCACTTCTGTATTCGCCTCCCAGGCCAATTTGGAATGGAATGACTCCGCACAGCTCCTCTTCGAGCGAATGGGCGACATTCTCAACACAATAGACAGCGATCCGCATAATGGGTCTCTGAACGATTTCTCGAAATTCAAGGATTCTGGCCCTTATTCTAAAGCAGTAGATTGGATCCGATTCAACGATCCGGCATTTTCACATCGCCTCGGGTCAGTCAAAAGTCACATAAGAATCGGATATTTGATGATTGATCATCAGGCACCTCTCTATGCTGCTGTAGTAAATTGGATGTACCTGCAAAAAGAGTATGGAATAGCACTAAAATCGGATGAGAGCGTCAAGCGGCCCAGATATCTCGAACTGATCATCGGCGGCAAAAAAATGGCAGATGTGGAGCTGATATCTGCTCCTACCGGGCAGAATCTTATGACAATGATGGAACAAGATAACCTGGACATGGCAATAGTGGGCATAACGCCGGCTATTGGATCAATGTGCCTTGGGTGCAAAGCAAAAATCATTCAGCCGGTACAAAATGAGGGCTCTGGATTGGTGATGGCGACTGGATCCAAGGTCAATGATTGGGATGACTTTGTCTCGCTGGCCAAAGCATCCTATGCAAAAGGCCAGCCTCTAAAGATTGGCGATCCTGATTTGGGGACCATCGCAGATGTGATATTTCAGGAAGCGCTGAATGCTTCCGGCCTGCGGGGGGTGAGAGAATCAGGTACGTGAACTTCCGCTTTCATAAGCTCCTCCTTCCCCTATCCCTGATATTGCTCTGGCAGGTTCTGGCTCTGTATATCAGCAATCCATTCGTGCTTCCCAATATTGGAGCAGTTCTATCTGTCCTCCTTAGGCCTACGGCGGATATCCTGGGCAGTGGCTCGCTGATTGATAACGCCATGATGAGCCTTTTCAGGGTAGCGCTCGGATTTCTCATCGCTTCTTGCCTGGCTGTGCCCCTGGGCCTGGCCATGGGCCACTGGGAGGCGGCCAGAGATGTTGCGGGCGGTCTGATCTCTGCTCTTCGGCCTGTGCCACCGCTGGCCTGGGTTCCGCTGGCCATGGCCTGGCTGAAGATTGGACTGTTATCGATTCTGTTTATCATAGCTCTTGGTGCCTTCTTTCCGATTCTGCTCAGCACTGCGCAAGGAGTTCTTGGCGTGAAGCGATCCTGGATGGAGGCGGTCTCTATGATGGGCGCCAGGGAATCGGACCTTATCCGCAGTGTCATCCTGCCTGGCAGCGCTCCTGAGATTTGGAACGGGATGCGGGTAGGCTTTGGAATTGCCTGGATGTGCGTTGTGGCGGCAGAAATGCTGCCCGGAACATCTTCCGGCCTGGGATACCTGATCATGTATGCTTACGGCTGGGGGCAGATCCAGGTGGTAGTGGCTGGCATGGTTGCCATTGGCATAATCGGCATACTGATCGACCAGCTCTTCATAGCAGTGGAAAGAAGATGGTTTTCCTGGAGGTCATACGACCGATGAAGCTGGAGCTGAAGGGAATAACAAAGGAATTTGATCAGGGAAATGGCAACACGGTTGTGACTCTGGAAGATATCTCCTTCGAAATAAATGATAAGGAAATTGTGGGAATCCTCGGGCCTTCAGGATGCGGAAAGACAACTCTGCTCAGGATCATAGCAGGACTTGAGAGGCCAACCAAAGGTGCGGTGCTGCTGGATGGGGTGCCTGTGACAAAGCCAGGCGCCAGGATGGGAATGATCTTTCAGGAGCATGCGTTGCTGCCCTGGCGATCGGTGCTTGAGAATGTATCTCTGGGCCTGGAGATATTGGAAATACCGCCTATTCAGAGGCAAGAGAAAGCCATGTCGTACCTTGATCTGGTGGGCCTGAAGGACAGCTCAAAGTCCCGTCCTTACGAGCTTTCTGGGGGCATGCGCCAGAGGGCGGCAGTTGCCAGAGCACTGGTTTTGGAGCCCTCGCTACTACTCATGGATGAACCCTTTTCAGCCCTCGATCCCCAGACCAGAAAGCAGATTCAGGCGGATATCCTTCGCATCCAGGAAAAGACATCGAAAGCCATCGTGCTTGTGACCCACAGTGTGGAGGAGGCCATATTTTTGGCGGACAAGCTGATAATCCTCAGCGCCAGGCCGGGAAAAGTCCAAAAGATATTGGAGGTGAAGCTGGAGAGGCCAAGAGATCGGATGAGTCTGCAATTTCTGGAGATGAGGGAGGAGGTTCTCGGGTATCTGGATGGAAGAACGCCCTAGTAAGGATCTATTTCATTTCATTTTGTATCGCTGCAATTTTTGCC
This sequence comes from uncultured archaeon, assembly GCA_902385025.1. Taxonomy (GTDB): domain Archaea; phylum Halobacteriota; class Methanosarcinia; order Methanotrichales; family Methanotrichaceae; genus Methanothrix. The sequence continues at coordinate 7,791 of CABMDX010000211.1, forward strand.
TTCAGCTCCGGCAGCTCGATACTAACTACATCCCAGGTGGACTCCAAATCAACTCCAAAATACTGATGGATCAGGATATCTCTCATGCCCGCCATTTTTCTCCATGGGATCTCTGGATATGCAATTCTAAAATCGTCAGGAAGATTCTTCACTGCTTCACCTATTATTTCTATCCGCCTGATAATCATATCTTGCATAGGTGTTGAGGCCATGAAGTCCTCTAAGGTCTTTCCATTCGAGTAGCTTTCAATTAGACTGATACTCTCCAGGATATGATGTAGGAAGACCTTTGAATCTTTTTTCATAATATTTGGACCTGCTCTGCGAGTATTCTGTCCTTGAGCATGGGATGCAGTGACCTATATGTGAGAAGATCTACTCGCCTTTGCAGAGCATCCTCCAGATCGAGCTTCAAGCCGGCAAGGTCGAGGAGACTTTTTCGGCCTTCGAACTCGATAAGGATATCTATGTCGCTTTCATCGGTCATCTCTCCTCTCACGATGGACCCAAAAAATGCGGCACGTTTGATCCCGTTCTTCTGCAAAATTCCCCGCACTTTCTCGCGTGCAGAACGCATTTGTTCATTCATAAATCCCTTATCCTTACTCCTTAAAATGAGAGCTGAGTTGGCTATTTGTTATTCCATCCTAATCTAAGTAGTTTTCGAAATTTAATCTATCGCTTCCATTTTGCACGGCACAGGAAGTGAGTTCTCTTTGATTATAATGAGGTGGCTGCCTGACACTAAACTAGCCAACTCTGCTGAAGGCTGTTACGGTTTTTATGCCGTATTATTGGCAGCTTGGTGGCATCAATCATAAGGCTACTACTTCCACGATCTTTTCGCAGCCTTTGGCCTGGGAACTTTTGCTCAATACATCCAGGCATCCCTGTATGGCATCCTTGAATATGCAACCAACAGGTTCTTAATAAATCTGGCTAGACATCTCCGATGTAACCTCATGAAACCATTCATACTATCTCCTGATTTAATTGAATCTTTTTGCCATTATGTCAATCGATTATGTCGGTGATCATATGATGACACAAGCCATAGATGCTGTAGCGAAAAATGCAATAAGGCATTTTGGGAGAGCTATGCACCCCCAAGCAGTGAGAATCTATACACCTTTCCCAGAAAACGTTGCTATCGATTCCTGTAAAATGAGCCCCGAATTACGGCAACTTATAGAGATTTTCGTTCCTGATGCGAAAGACAGAGGACTCTACTCTCATCAGGCTAAGTTTTTCAAGGATTACATAGAGAATGGAAAACGCAATTTTATAATGACTACGTCTACCGGCTCGGGGAAGAGCCTTTGTTTCTGGATGTGGGTCTTCGACCACCTGATTCAAGATTCTAACGCAACGGCCATCCTTTGTTTTCCAACCCAGGCGCTAATGTGGAGTCAGGCTGAACGGCTATCTAGTTTATCCTGCAAGGAATCGTGTTGTTTCCGAAATCCTAATGTTCCTGATCTCGTCTATGCCGGTTCAGTTTCTCTTAGTGGAGGACAAATTCCTTGGACCATTTGGAAGGGTACGGACAAGGACGAAATCATGAAGGCTCATGAAAAAACGGCAGAGTTCAAGCGTGCAAGAATCAGAATAGCAACTCTGGATAAGGCTCATTTTAGCCTTTTATATGATAAAGAATTTCTGAAGAATTTGAGCTGTTTGGTGCTGGATGAAGCCCATAGTTATACAGGCGTATTCGGTGCAAACGTTCATTATTTTCTTAAGAGACTGTATGCATCAAAAAAAATTAAAATGTCGCAGCATCCTGATATCTTTCTTGCATCTGCCACGTTGAGTTCTGCTAAGACCTTTGGCAAGATGCTCATATCTCTGGATAATAAAGATGACATCTGCCACATCCATGATACTATCACGCCCGATGTGGCTCTAATTGATGTTGATGAAATTCCAAAGATTTTAAATGCACCACCGAATGGCGGTCTCATGCGGATAGTATTGCTCGTTGAGGGGGGAGTCTCTGATGCTTCTTTGATCTCCTTTATTTCAAAGGATGGGAATATAGGGCGGAATATAAATGCCATATACTTTTCTGAAAGCAAATTTGGAAGCAGACTCCTACGTAGAACTATACAAGGAAATACCCATAGACGGGTTGAAATTTATGATGCCAATATGCCGCCAGAAAAGAGGCGAATAATCGAACGGCTTATGAATGATTCCCAAACCAAGGGTGTTACATTAATCGGCACAAGTGCCCTTGAACTCGGAGTGGATATCGAAGGTCTTGACCTATGTCTCATGGATGATATCCCACCTCGTACAGTTGACCTTATTCAGCGGATAGGGCGGATTGGAAGGCGTCCTGGAAGGCCAGGTCTAGCCATTCTTCGGATTACCATGTCACCGCACGATCAAAGTATCCTTGCGGATCCCCTCAATTCATTCCGTATAGACAGTACTAGATCCAATCCATTGCCCTTACATTTGGAAATGATAAGATGGCGACACCTCATATTAGGATGCCACGAATGGGAATGGCATATAAATAAAGGCTATTTGAAAAGAACGTTATTTGAAAAGGCTTTCAAAGAATATTTCCCAGAAGATCCGGATTTTCAAGAGCTAAAGAATAGGTTCAAGAAGAATTATGGGGATCTAGTGGATGACAAGAATGAATTTTGGTACTACAACGGTTTTCGCGGCACGGCTAGTGCTGGATCTGTTCCATTAATTTTCGGAAATGAGGAAATCGCCAGGATTGACAAGATATTCGTCTTCAGAGACGCTCATCCAGAGGCAATTTACCTCGGTCATGATGGATGTACTCAGTACCAAGTCGTGGACTACAGTTCGAAATGGAGTGAGTGGGATTGGAAAAATCCGAAGAGCCAATGGATCCTTTCGAAATGGCTTCCGAGCCTAGAATCCGTTATCGTGAAGCCGGTTAAAGAAAACGTTGCAACCAGAGGAAAATGGAAAGATAGCATAGAGTTATATAACCGCATAGACTCCGTGAGTTCAAAGGTAACACTCCCAAAAGAAGGTGATTTTGAGTTCGGTGTCTGGGATTTCTATAGAAAATGGGATGGATATAGAGTTATAGATCTCGATAAGAAAAAGACAGTAGATACGGTTACCCTCGATGAAGTGACAGAGAGATTTAAAGCTGCAATCAACGCAGGTGAACGTTTCCCATTTTTATATCCTTATTCCTACAGAACTTTAGGTTGGATGTGGAGATTCAGTTCGCCAGATGGGGACGAAGAGCGGCTGGAATCTCTGGGAGATATCACTGCAAAAGTATTGGCACCTTTCTTGGCGGACTCATTGGAATCCAGATCAGATGATATAGAGATTTCATTGGATCTTTCGACCGGAGCTTTGCATGTCATAGATGCTATGGCTGGAGGTAATGGCCTCTCTGAGTCCCTGCTAACCGAGCAAAGGATTCCACGAGCCCTTGATACATGCAAGAACTCATTGTCTCAATTCTTGGGAGATGGAAAGAAGGAACTCTTCAGGAAATATGTGCTTGAATTAGCTAACGACGTGACTGACTATTCTCCAAAGGAGATACTTGATGTCATTCAACACCTATACAGCTCTTGGATCTGATAGAATAATGGGCAATATCAGGAGCGATCTGCAAAAAGCTACTCAATCTATCATGATTATTGGTCCTTGGATTGACGACTACTTTGCACATGAGATCATCTCTTCTGCAGCCAGAGACTTAGATGCAAATGTGCTTGTAAGAAATCCAAATGAGGTAGATGAATTCCCAAGGGAACGCACTCGGTTCGCTCTCTCTGTTTTTAAGGAGCATTGGCCGAATTTGAAGGCGCGAACTCTGGAGAAGCTTCATGCAAAGATGATTCTTATTGATAACAATCTCCTCTACATTGGAAGCGCCAATTGGTATCGCTTCAGCCTAGAGAATGCCAGGGAGATTGTAATCCGAGGTCCGATCGAATCAACCAATGGAATTCAAGTTGAAATCAAAAAACTATGGCGCGACGGGAAGCCCTATGAGTTTCAGATTATGGCAACATCTGGTCAAGAGATCTCAGGGATATCTTTCGAGATTCTAGATCCGCTAGCTAAGAAGGTTATCGAAAGCATTCCTGGAGTTCGAATCAAAGGAAAGAGAGAAATGTGATCTATCCGCTAAATATAGTGCACAATCAGC
>CABMDX010000212.1 GCA_902385025.1 uncultured archaeon
AGACACGAAAAATCTCGCGTCTCCATCACGTTCTATATCGCAACTTGGAACTCAACCCATCATGATTCAGGGTCGTAGCCTTTGTGTTGCGACGCCTCATCGGCCCATTAAGGTTGTCAGCCCGAGTATTTAACCTTTTCCCCACCCCTCATTTCTGAGGAGACAAGAAAACTCGATCTGATCTCTTTGGAACCGAAGCCTGCTTAGGCCCTATAATCACTATCTACAGGACCCATCGTCCCACCCTTCCAGGCGGGCCGAACCCATCCAATAACTCCGTGGTATATAACCTTTTTGCTCTTAATGGACAGGGCAGAGAAAAGGAGCAGAGGCGATGAAGATGGACCAAGCTACGAGAAGCATCGTTGAGTTTTAATATCATCATAGCCGAGAGTTGGAGATTAAGACGTCTACTGGAGGTTATTTATGGGTTACACCTTAACTGAGAAAATCCTGAGGGAGCATCTCGCGGATGGCACATATGATCCTGGAAAGGAGATCGGCATAAAAATAGATCAGACCCTCACGCAGGACGCGACCGGCACCATGGCTTATCTCCAGTTCGAGTCCATGGGGCTCTCAGATATCTCTACCGAGCTTTCAGTCAGCTATGTTGATCACAATACCATTCAGGTCGGCTTCGAAAATGCGGACGACCATGCCTACCTTGAGTCAATCGCGAAGAGATATGGCATCCACTTCTCCCGCCCAGGAAACGGAATTTGCCACCAGGTTCATCTGGAGAGATTCGCGAGACCAGGCAAAACCCTTCTCGGCTCAGATAGCCATACCCCCACAGCCGGGGGCGTTGGCTGCATAGCCATGGGCGCAGGCGGCCTTGACGTGGCCGTAGCCATGGGTGGCGGGGCTTATTATTTGACCGCACCTCGTGTGATCAACGTCCATCTCACAGGCACCCTGCGCCCCTGGGTAAGCGCCAAAGACGTGGCCCTGAAGGTTCTCTCGCACCTCACGACAAAGGGAAACGTGGGCTGCGTTTGCGAATATACCGGACCGGGAATAGGTAACCTTACAGTCCCAGAGAGAGCCACTATAACCAACATGGGCGCTGAGACCGGCGTTACGACATCAATCTTTCCGAGCGACGGCCAAACCAGAAAATTTCTGGAAGCCCAGAGCAGGGGCTCTCAATGGATCCCCCTGGCTGCAGATAGTGACGCAACCTATGATCGAACCCTCGAGATAGACCTCTCGGAAGTCGAGCCTCTGGCGGCCGCCCCCCACAGCCCGGGCAACATTGTAAAGGTTAAGGATCTTAACCTGGCCATAGATCAGGTAATGATAGGGTCCTGCACCAACTCCTCATATGTCGATCTCATGACCGTGGCTGCAATGGTAAAAGGAAAGCATCTCCCGGCGGGCGTATCTCTCGGCATCGCGCCAGGCTCAAGGCAGGTTCTGATGGCAATAGCCGAAAATGGAGCTTTGAGCGATCTCCTCTCCTTTGGTGCCAGGATTCTGGAGGCCTCCTGCGGCTTTTGCATCGGAAACAGCATGTCTCCTTGCACCGATTCAGTGTCGGTACGCACCAGCAACCGCAATTTCAAAGGCAGATCCGGCACCCCAAGTGCCAACGTCTACCTTACAAGCCCTGTTGTGGGAGCTGCGGCCGCCATTACCGGCAAGCTGAAGGATCCAAGAGACCTGGATATACCGTTTCCCCAAATTGAGATGCCCGAGCATTTTGAGATCGACGACAGCATGATCATACCACCGCTTCCGAAAGCAGAACGGGCAAATATCAAAATCTGCCGCGGCCCGAACATTGGAGAGCCTCCTGTCAACGGCCCAATGCCAGAGGAGATACGGGGACAGATAGCCATCAAAGTTGGAGATCTGGTGACCACGGATCATATCATGCCCGCCGGGGCACGCCTCAAGTACAGATCCAATGTTCCCAAATACTCAGAATTCGTTTTCGAGCCGCTAGATAAGGATTTTAGCAGGCGAGCTTCAGCTCTGCAGCAGAGCGGCAAACACAACATAATTGTGGCTGGATATAGCTATGGTCAGGGCTCTTCCCGGGAGCATGCAGCACTCTGCCCCATGTACCTGGGCGTGAAAGCTGTAATCGCCAAATCCATAGAGAGGATTCATGCCGCCAATCTGGTGAACTTCGGAATTGTGCCCTTCAGCTTTGCCCGTGAATCCGACTACGACTTATTGCCCGATAATGCGGAAATTCGATTGCCAGGCATCAGAAAGGCATTGCAGCAAGGCGATGAGGAAATTGTAGCCTATGCTGATGGCTCTGGCATAAGCTTGAAGATGCTCCTCTCCAGTCGTCAGCGAGAAATTCTCCTTGCCGGTGGACTGCTGCCCTACACTGTGGAGAGAAGAAAAGTAAGGTAGATCTGCCCAGGCATCGGGCAGAGCTTTTTAACCCTGTGTCATAAATTCGAGATTATAGGCTGAAGAAAACTGCAATGTTCTGGGTGAGGATCTTTCCCTTGGAAGCGTCACTTGGCATTCCACTTGAACCATAGGCAATTAAGCTCCCATTTGTCTGTGGGAAGTTCCAGATCTGATTAATGCCGAATCTGCTGTTCACGTCTCTTGTCAAGAACTGGCTGTTTTTCTCAGTAGAGCCAACAGACGAGCCGGCTACATTGGAGGTGAAGCTTGTGGTTGAAAATCTCAACGGCGCATCGAACTTCAGGGGGAAGGCGTTCATCCAGACATCCATATTTGTGGTCTTGTCCTTCAGGCTTGAGTTCTGCGAGCCGGTGATATATGATCCCCAATACTGCTGCACATTTGGTTCAAAGGTCGATGAGGTTGGCGAATGGTAGAACGCCAACTGAGCTGAGCTGTAGCCCTCACCAATGCCAATTGTCTGAGCACCAGCTACGCCCAAGAGGCAGGTCAGCGCTATTAATGCCACTATCGTTTTCATATTAATACATCCCTTTATATTAGCTTTATATCTTCAGCTCCAAATCAGTCCCAACCTATTTATTCCTTATTGGTGAAGGTAAGAGCCATGCCGGACCGCTTCGAGATATTGCACAAAGATCTGGCCGGAAGGATCGGCCGGCTTTCCACTCCGCACGGCACCATCGAGACCCCCGAGCTCATGCCAGTAGTCAATCCCCATCTCCAGCTCATACCGGCAGGAGAGCTGGCAGAAATGGGCGCCAATATGATTATCACCAACAGCTACATCATTCATCAGGACCCGGCATTGAGGAATGAGGCTCTGGAGAAAGGACTGCATGACCTCCTGGGATTTCAAGGGCCTATAATGACCGATTCGGGTGCCTTTCAGCTATCAGTCTATGGAGACATCGAGGTCCAGCCGCTGCAGATCCTTGATTTTCAATTCAGAATCAATTCGGACATAGCCGTTCCTCTGGATATTCCAACACCTCCTGATGTCAGCAGAGAGAGAGCGGAGTCCGAGCTGCTCGTAACAGAAGGGCGACTGGAAGAGGCGACAGATCAAAATAGACCCAATCTACTCGCCGGCCCTATTCAGGGCTCAACCTATCCCGATCTCCGGGAAAGAGCAGCCAGGCACCTCAAAGACTTGAACTTCGATGTATTTCCTATAGGCGGCGTAGTACCGCTCATGGAATCCTACAGGTTCGAGACCCTGGTGGATGTGGTCGTATCTGCAAAGAAGGGGCTCGGGTCCGGCGCGCCCGTTCATCTTTTTGGCGCCGGACATCCCATGCTCTTCGCTCTTGCCGCAGCAATGGGCTGTGATCTCTTTGACTCTGCGGCGTACGCTCTTTATGCCCGGCAGGGCAGATATCTGACGGTACATGGAACAAGGAAGCTCGAGGAGATGAATTATCTTCCCTGCTCCTGCCCGGTCTGCCTGAAGCATTCTCCACAAGAGCTGATGAAAAGCCCTGATAAAACGAAGCTTCTGGCCAGACATAACCTCCATGTTTCGCTTCAGGAGATTCGACTGGTTAGACAGAGCATTCGCGACGGCACGCTCTGGAATCTTCTGGAATGCAGATGCCGCTCTCACCCTCGAATGCTCGATGGCCTGATAAGACTGAAATGCGAAAGCAGATGGTTGGAAGGACTGGACACCTCCAGCAAATCAACTCTATTTTACCTGAGCCCAGAGTCTGCTGCAAGGCCAGAGGTAATGCGCTATTCTCGGCGAGTAGATCGCATATCGCTACAGGGCAATGTACTGATAACCGATGAGACCAATACCGATTCGACTGACTTTGATCATGTGCTGTACTTCAAGCCACCCTTTGGAGCATACCCTGCCGAGCTCTCTGAGACCTACCCCTTCAATGCCGAGGTTCCTCTGGAACCGGATGATGATGCCCAGGTAGCGGCAGTAGAAGCGACAAGACATCTTATGGAGGCAAATCCAGGGGTTCACTTCGCCATCAGACTGAAGAAGAGCCGATGGACGGAACTGGTAAACGCTGAATGCAATATGAGATAATCAAAGAGAGAATTTAACAATATCGGCGGTAGAAATGATGAGATCATATTCTTTTGCGCTGGCGGCCCTTTTGTGCTTCAGTGCGGTCTTGGTCAGCACATCTGCAGCACAGAACAATAGCAGCGAATCGTCATTGGCTGGGTTAAAAGACTGTGGTTTCAGGCCCAATGCCAACGGATTTAGCTTTCCCAACTATGGTGAGAATGCTTCAAACATCTCGATTGTGGACCTGACTCCAGCAGAGATGCAGCGCATGTTCGGAGACAGTGTATGCGCCAGCCTCGCGGGAGGGAAATGCACTCTCACGCATCCAGCCAGGAGATGGATGAACCAGGCAATTGAGGCCATGAAGTCTGGACACTGTGAAGGCATGGCTGTGCTTAGTGATCTCATGTATTTTGGACTTATTCGCCCTGACAACTTCGGCGCCAACAAGACAGCAAACTTGACCCTTAACAGCGAGCTGCTTCAAAGAGAGATCGGCTACTGGTGGGTCACCCAGGTTACCAATCCAGGAGGGGCCAATCGGATATCGGAGTCTCCAAATGCAATTCTGGATACGCTTGCCACTGCATTCAATGATAGCAAAAAATCCAATGAGTGGTGGGTCATGGGCCTGTATAATCCAGATGGCAGCGGAGGACATGCTATAACGCCCTTTGCCCTGGAGAATTATGCTAATGGGACTACCAGAATTATGGTCTATGACAACAACTGGCCAGGAAGTGTCCGGGCTGTGGAGGTCAACCGCTCTGCCAACACCTGGAGCTATCAGGCATCGATCAATCCTGATGAGGCATCAACCCTGTATGCCGGAAATGCCAGCACCAAGAGCCTGGAGATTGTATCGGTCTCATCAAGATTAGGACAGCAGCAATGCGATTTTTGCACCGAAAGCAAAGATGCGACAGCTAAAGGCGAAAAAGGCGCATTAACTCGGGATCAGCACATCCAGGTCTGGCAAAAAGGCAAGGCAAGAATCCTGATCACGGACGAGAATGGCAGGAGAATAGGCTTCCTCCCGTCAGGAGAATTCATAAATGAGATTCCTGAGGCAGAGGCACGAAATTTGAAATTCGAGATGGGAGGAAAGCATCCACCAGTGTTCTTTGTGCCGCTAAAAGCCGGCAGCACGCCCAAGATCAATGTGACGGTAAGAAGCGATATCGAGAGCCGGGATAACAGGGCAGAAACAGCGATCATCGCCCCCGGCCTTTCAGTAGACCTCTCGACTCCCAATCTGAAAAAAGGGGAGCAGCAGGGCATAGATATCACTCCATCAGCAGACAGGTACATATTGAGCTTTTCAACCAGCCAGGGAGAGTCCCCAGTCATATCGATAGGCACCGATCTTCAGGAGATCATGGTAACAGGTCTCAATATGGACCCGCAAGGTCTTGTCAATATCGATATGAGCC
>CABMDX010000213.1 GCA_902385025.1 uncultured archaeon
GGCCCTGGTCGATCTCATGGTCGTGCTGCCCTACTATCTGCCCATCATCTTCCCCGACCTGCGGTTCCTCAGGGCACTGCGGCTCTTTCGGCTCTTCCGGGTGCTGAAGCTGGCGCGCTACTCCGAATCGCTGCAGACATTCCTCGATGTGCTGCGGCTGAAGAAGGAGGAGCTACTCCTCATGTTCTTCGCCATTATGATCCTCCTCGTCGTATCCTCCAGTCTGATGTATGATGCCGAGCACGAGGCCCAGCCCAAGGCCTTCGCCAACATCCCTGCGGCCATGTGGTGGGGAATCGTGACCTTGGCCACGGTGGGCTATGGAGATGTCTACCCGGTCACGCCCTGGGGCAAGCTCATAGGCTCGATAGTGGTGATACTTGGGATAGGGCTCTTCGCCCTGCCCACGGGCGTTTTGGCCTCCGGCTTTGCCGAGGTGCTGGCTAAGAGAAAGGAGGAGAGAGAAGAGCAAATGAGGCATGTGGTATGCCCTCACTGCGGAAGGCGTATCGATGAGAGGCAGGCCTGCCCGAAGGAGGCTCGATTGGTGGCGGGGCCAAAAGAGGTTAGCGGAAAATAGTTCCAGGTTGCGTAATATATGTTGCGTTAATATAATTTTACATATAATGATTCTGCAAAATGTACAGAAAATAGTACGGATCAAATAGTCTACAATTTTAGAGTCGTACCATTCGCTGCCGTTTTCAAAACCTCGGTTTTGCTGGCCGAGTGAAAATAAGTGCATAAAAAAATAAAGAATTATATTGCATTAGATGATCCCTAAATTTTCGCTTTAGCAGAGACAAACGCTGCTTTTTTATACTATCGGGATAGTTGTATAACACTCAATAGTTCACAAAGAGGAGTGTCTATGAGTTCGATTAAGTTAAAGCTGACTCCAGAAGAGGAAAAGCAGCTCGAAGCTTTCGTTAGAGAGCACCCTGATATAATTCAGAAGCTGCGCAAGCCACTGGAAGCTCAACCGCATGAGTGCGGGGAAAAAGGATCGCATCATGGTCAGGGGCTCAAACTGGTAGCCCCGCGCGAATCGGATATCGCTACTCTCTCTGCCCTGGCCTCTCGGGTGTCCATGGGCGAAAAAATCGCAGATGTCGATTGGCAAGAAGTCGCATTTGTCGGGGCCTGCGTCTTCGTAGGATAAGCTGGCCCTGGATGCCTTTTCGCGAACAGCAAGCTCAAGCAAAGCTTTCATAGCCTGAGCTTGCTTTCTATCATCGTCATTCAATATTGAAAGGATGCCGTAATGGACCAAGATCTCGACTTCCTGTTTGTTTTCCCCAATACGCCCTATGGGTATTACCGCGGATTCACTTATAATATCGGTGCGGCGCGCATGATTTGGAATCTCAGGCAAAATGCCCATGCTGCGGAGCAGTACTGCCCGCAGGCCTTCTACACCTTCGCAGAAACCGCCCGAGATATGCTGGCGCGCCACCCTCGCTATGTGGGCTTCTCCTGTTTTGATGTTCATTTTCCATTGATCGCCGATATCGCTGCAAAGCTCAAACAGCAATCCAAAGATGTAAAAATCGTGGTGGGCGGGCCGACGGCAATGTTCTCGGACGAGGTGATCCTGACCCATTACCCGCAGATTGATTTGTGCGTGCGCGGTGAGGGCGAACAGACCGTCTTGGACCTTGTGGAGGGAGTTCCTCTCAATCAGATAGCCGGCCTTTCCTATATCGCAGATGGCAAATTTCGCAGAAACCCCGACCGCGGTGCGATGAATGAGGAGGAGCTGAATCGATTTCCTTCGGTCTACGCTCCTGGACTCATCCCGCTGGAATATTCTCCCCAGGTTGGGATACTGACCTCCACAGGATGTTTTTATCGCTGCACGTATTGCCATTTCTCGGTGCTCTCAGGAGCGCGCATTCGCTTCTTTTCCGATGATCATGTGCTGGATGAAATCGAAAGGATTGCGCATTACTGGAGCACAGCGGATTGCGAGGATATTACCATCCCGATTTTGGATGAGGCCTTTACGGTGAACAAAAAGCGCACCCTGCGGCTATGTCGCGCCATCGAAGAGATGCAACTGCCTATTTCATTTACCTGCGGCACGCGTGGCGATTATATTGACGAGGAAATTCTGGCTGCGCTGGCCGCTGCACGAGTGGAAGCGCTGTTCTTTGGACTGGAAAGCGGCTCACCTAAGATCCTGCGCAATGTGCGCAAAGCGATGGTCAAAGGCACCGAGGATGCAGAGTACCGCGCTGAACGCAGCTTTATTGCCTCGATTCGCAAAAATGTGAAATTGGCCCGTGAGGCAGGCTTTGGGGTATCGGTCAGCGCGATTTTTGGTCTGCCCGGAGAAACCGAGAATGAAGCCCGGCAGACTCTGGAGGTGATCAAGGACCTGGGCGTTCCCTATATGCATAATATCCTGCAGGTCTACCGCGGCACGCAGCTCTGGCAGGAAAAGGAACAATACGGCATCCAGACGAAAAACTTCAATCGCCGCTGGCAGATCCCACATGAGACGATCGCAGCCTACGATCTGACAAAAGTCCCGATCTTGTCCGGGCAGGACCGTGTCTTTTCTAACATGCGCAGAAATGAAATCCAGGCAGTCTTTGCGGCTTTTGTCGGCCCCGAATCATGCGAGGACACCATCCCTTCTCCGGTTTTGATGCGAGACACGAGGCAATCGCCCTGGAAGAGCGATTTTCTCCACCAGCACTATAAATTGGGTTCTCGCCTGGTATTGTGTGATATGGGCGCTCCCGGAGAGGCGCGCTGGCTAGACGATTTCATTTACCCAACCAGCCTTCCGGTGCTATTAAGTTCCTCTGTGGATCGCACCCATGGCGGCATGATCTTGCGGCGCGAATGGCCATTGTTAAACAAGGCCGAGCTGGGCCACGCCATCTGGCTAACTAATGTGGCTGCGCTATTCTCTTTTGACGAAGAACAGGCTCGCCTGGTATTCAAAGCGAGCGCGCAAACAGAGACTATGATCGCCAATATCATAATCGTTGGCCAGCCGGACCTGCCGCTCTTGTACAAGGTTGCGCGGGCCATTACTACAAGGCAGCCGATATCCTGCGTCTATTCTCCGGAGCTGCTGGTAACGATGGTAGCCGATATCGCTGCAGTGACCTGCAGCGGATACCCGGATGACGATCGCATTTGCCTGGGCGCGAAGGATGAATGTGTAGCACGCGCCGCACTACTGTTTCCCGAACTACAGCCGCTCAGCGCGGATGAGCTGAGCGCTCCGGGGATCAAGGAAGCCATCGATTTATTGAATAATGCGGTTAAAATTGTCCGGCTGCTCAGCGCTGCAGAGAACAGGCCGCTGGAGAAAGGCAGCACAATTGCTTTACAGCCGCAAGGTCAACGGGTTTTGGGGATTTACCAGGCATACGCATTACTCTATAATCCGCGTCAGGGCGTGCTAAAGCTATTGTCTGGTTAATTAGGGCCGGGGAGGCGATTGGAGGAAACATAAACAAAGCCCGGTAGCTGTCGGCGTCGTGTTTTGTTTGCAGGAGAAAACAGCATTGCTTTGCCCCTTTATCTTCATGATGCCCTCTATCTCCAAATTGTACCGGGCAGGATAGACGGAAATCGCGCCTGAGCCATCTACAGAGATCGTGCCAGTTCCCAGCCTTTGCATGCTGTTGGAACGCTCCCAGGAATGCTGCCTCAGCCTTCTGGTAGGCCTCCCATACATACTGCTCTTTCCTATCGATAACCAATAAAGAATTACTTCTGCGTTAAATGACAGTCAACGAAGGGCCTTCTGCCCACCCGCTCTTATTTGCAGGATTTTGGCTCAATTCTGCAGTGACAGTCTACCTTTCCATCGCCTTCTTCCTCATCTCCGCCGGCATCTTCTCCAATGCGTAGCGCAGTGCAGTCCTGGGCATCTTTGCCCGATTCTGCATGACGTAGCCAAAGACCTCCTCCTGGTGCTTCCTGCTTGCCTCCTTGAGCATCCAGCCGTAGCCCTTCTGCACCATATCGTCTTTATCCTGGAGAAGCAGATCTGATATCTCGAAGACGTCAGAGAGGAACTCGCCTTTGCGGGCTGGGAGGATCAGCGTCACAGCCGAGGCGCGCCGCAGCCACCTGTTATCTCTGTGGGCCCATTCTTTGAGATTTTTCAGGAATTCGGGATACATCTCGATGAAGCTGCCAATGGTGTGGTTGCAGAGAGTATCGCATTTGGCCCAGTTATCCACGTACTGTTCCACCCATTTCTCGAATACCAGGAAGTCCTCAGGCACAAAACTGCGCCTCAGGGAATAGGCCCACTCGAAGGCTATGAAGGCCTCCTCGCCATAGTTCGAACGCAGGAGATCTTCACAAAGAGAGAATATCTGCCTTTTATTTCTGCCCATAATCATCTTCTGATGCTTCACAGCAATTTTTTTGACCTGGGCAGACTTTACTCCGTAGAACTTGACATCCTCCTTGAAGAAGCGCTGAGCGCTCATCCTGGTATTCTCGTCTGCGCTTTGTAGCAGCTCCTCTCTTACAGCCGCCAAAATATCTGTATCCATTTTCGCACCTTTGGAAAATTCTCTATGGCAGAGCGACTTCGCCACAAATTCCCTGGCAATTCGGATCTGAGGTTCAACTATTTGAGATCATCTTCTCTCGCAAGAATCATCAATGGCGACTGAGAATAGCGACAGAGCATGCTGCAGTTCAACCTCACCCCAGCCGCAGGAAAGCGCCTGATCGCAATAGCCATATGCCGCCATCCTGCCGTCCAGAAGGCCCTCTTGAAGGGCACGCTCGTCATAGTCGCCGGAACCACGAACGGCTATGTGGCAGAAGAGATCTTGAGAGGGCTCGGTCAGGCGGAGGGCTTTCGAAGAAGCCGCTTCTTTCGCGGCATCATCCTTCCGCCAGAGTTGAAAACGACGGAATCCGGGCGGCTTCCTGACGAGCGCGACTTTCCCGGCGACGTTGTAATAACTGACGGTGTCTGGCGGAGAGGCAAAAGCATATTCGACGTAGCAGAGTCCATGAGGGAAGGAGATGTCATCCTGAAGGGAGCCAATGCGCTGGACCTGGCCCGCCGCCATGCTGCGGTGCTCATCGGCCATCCTCAGGGCGGGACCACCATCAGCGCCCTGCAGGCCGCAATTGGGCGCAGGGTGCACCTGATCCTGCCAGTGGGCCTGGAAAAGCGCGTGCCTGGCGATCTGATGGAGCTGGCGGCGCGGCTGAATATGCCAGGCAACAGCGGCCTGCGCCTCATGCCTGTTCCGGGAGAGGTATTCAGTGAAATTGATGCCATCAAGCTGCTGACTGGCGCAGAGGCGGAGATCATCGCTGCAGGTGGCTTTGGTGGCGCCGAGGGCTCCGTCCGGTTAGCGGTTCGAGGAAGCGAAGAGCAGATGGAAATGGCAGAAAAGATCCTGGAATCGGCTGCAATTGAGCCTCCCTTTGGGCTGGGCTAAAAAGACTGTCCGCTACAGCGGCAGACGGATCGCCAATTTGAGAAAGCCTTTTAGTCTAATGCCATATTGACAGTACCATTTCATCGATTGGTTGATCAACATGTTCTCCGAGGACGAGTATCGATTGGACTTCTTCGTGGACGAGGGATTCCAGCGCAAGAAGTGCGAGAAATGCGGAAAATTCTTCTGGACCAGGGACGGGACCAGGAAGACCTGCGGGGATCCGCCCTGCGATCCTTACACCTTCATTGGCTCGCCCATTTTCAAGCACGAGCATAGCCTGGACGAGATGCGTGAGCACTACCTGAGCTTCTTCCAGGGACGAGGCCACACGCGCATTAAAAGGTATCCCGTGGTGGCCCGGTGGCGCGACGACATCTACCTCACCATTGCCTCTATCGCCGATTTTCAGCCCTTTGTGACCTCCGGACAGGTGCCTCCGCCTGCAAATCCCTTAACCGTCAGCCAACCCTGCATCAGGCTGGATGATCTGGATTCTGTGGGCAGAAGCGGCCGCCATCTCACCACCTTTGAGATGATGGCCCACCATGTCTTTAACACCCGCGAAAAGGAGTACTACTGGAAGGATCAAACTGTCAGGCTCTGCGATGAGCTGCTGGTGGGCCTGGGCATGGATCCTCTGGCTGTAACCTACAAGGAGAACCCCTGGGCAGGAGGCGGAAACGCCGGCCCGAGCGTTGAGGTCATGATCGGAGGCCTGGAGCTCGCAACGCTTGTATTCATGGATTTAAAGGCAGTTCCAGGCGGCGCCATTGAGATCAAGGGCGAGCGCTATGAGAAGATGAACAACTACATCGTGGACACAGGCTATGGCCTGGAGAGGTTTGTCTGGGCTTCCAAGGGCAGCCCCACCATTTATGATGCCATATTCCCGGATCTGGTCAGGAAGGTAGCCGATCTGGCAGGAGTGGAGCACAACCTCAAAGACCCAGAGTACGCGGAGATCTTCGCTCAGAATGCCCGCCTGGCAGGCATGGTGGATCTGGATGAGTACTCCATGAAGGATCTGCGCGCTAGAATCGCGGGCAGTATCGGCATTACTCCCGAGAAGCTGGAGAATACCATCGAGCCCATGGAGCGCATCTATGCAGTGGTCGATCATACCCGCTGTCTGGCCTACATGCTGGGCGACGGCATCATACCCTCCAATGTCAAGGCCGGCTATCTGGCACGTCTCGTCATTCGCAGGACACTGCGGTTGATGAAAGAGCTGAAGATCAGCATGCCTCTATCGGAGCTCGTGGCCATGCAGATCATGCGCCTCGACTATCCCGATTGGAAGGAGCGCTTCGTCACCATCCAGGAGATCCTTGGCCAGGAAGAGCAAAAGTATGCCGAAACCCTGGAGAAGGGAAAGAGGCTTGTCAAGAAGACGGCTGAGCACTACCGCAAGATCGGCCAGGCCATTCCCCTGTCGGAGATGATATCCCTTTATGACACGCATGGAATTCCTCCAGAGATTGCACGCGAGTCTGCTCTGGAAGTAGGCGCAACTGTTGAGCTGCCGGACAATTTCTATTCATTGGTAGCAAAGAAGCACATTCGAGCAGACCAGGATGAAGCGGTCAAAGTCACGATTCCCGGCAAGACCGAGCTGCTGTTCTATGATCACCCCTTCGAGCAGCTCTTCGAGGCAGAGGTGCTGGATGTCGTCGATGGCAATGTGATCCTGGACCGGACGCTGCTCTATCCAGAAGGGGGAGGCCAGCCTGCGGATCATGGCACTCTGGAGAGGGCGGGCCAGACTTTCCGCGTGGTGGATGTGCAGAAGTCGGGCGATGTCGTCCTGCATAAATTGGATGTGCCTGAAGGCCAGAGCCTGCCGCTTGGGAAGGGCGAGCGCGTCACGGGCAAGGTAGACATGCCTCGCCGCCTGGCGCATGCGCGCCATCATACTGCCACGCACCTGGTGCATGACTCTGCAAAACGCATCCTAGGCAAGCACATCTGGCAGGCCGGTGCTCAGAAGAGCGAGGACCGGGCGCGTCTGGATATCTCACACTACAAGCGCATCTCCGAGGAAGAGCTGAAGGCCATCGAGCTTGAGGCCAACCGGCGCGTCATGGAAGTGGCACCGGTGGATACCCAGTTCCTGCCCAGGACAGAGGCTGAGAAGCTCTTCGGCTTTGAGCTGTACCAGGGAGGCGTGCCTCCTGGCAAGCAGATAAGAGTGGTGCGGGTGGGCACGGACATCGAGGCCTGTGCGGGAACGCACGTCACCAACACCGGTATGATCGGCGCCATCAAGATCCTGCGCACGGAGAGGATTCAGGACGGTGTGGAGAGGATCGAGTTTGCTGCAGGAGAGGCGGCGGTAAAGGCCGGCCAGGGGAGGGACGACCTGCTCGGGCAAGCCTCGGATGTCTTGCGCGTTCCTGCAGAGCAGCTTCCGAGGACTGCAGAGCGCTTCTTCGAGGAGTGGAAGGGGCAACAAAAGGAGATCGAGCGACTGAAGGAGGATCTGGCGAAAGCCAGGCTCAAGACGCTTGCCGGCGAGGCCAAAGATCTGAACGGCCTGCACGCTGTCGTGCAAAAGATGGGCAGCGCCGATATCGATGAACTCCTGAAAGCGGCCTCGCTCCTGGCGGAGCAGGACTATGTGGTGTTGCTGGGAAGCGAGAGCGGAAAGCTCGTGGCGGCTGTGGGAAGGTCGGGCCTGGAGAAGGGCATCAAGGCCGGGAGCATCATCAAGGCGGCGGCGAAGCTGCGGGGCGGCGGCGGAGGAGGAAAGCCGGATCTGGCCCAGGGCGGTGGGCCGGATGTGGCAAGGCTTGACGAGGCGCTGCGGGCTGGATTCGAGGCAATGAGGGCGGGGGCGTAGGGCCTCTGCCTTCAAATTTCCCCTGCTTCTTTCAGGAATCTTTGGTAAAGTCCTTCACTTAGCCAAAAGCCGCCCTCCTTTAAAATATCCAGTTCATGCCCAAGTGAGACAATCTTGCCCTCATACTTTGCTTTTAGGAGAAGGCCTATTGTGCCAGCGACTCTGAGGCTATACTCTGCTGCCACAGCTCTTCCATCATAATCATCCATCAGAACCAGATCTGCATTCTGCTCCAGCGCCAAGACTATAACGGCAGATTCATCATCGTCAAGGATCAGCTTCAAGGCAGTCTCCAAATTCGCATCACGAATAGCAATGGGTCTAATCCAATCAGATTTCTCTATCTCTCTTGCATATGGGGAGCCGTTGCCATTTACGATTGTCTCCACTAAAACCTCTTTGGGCACAAGAATCTCCTGGAAAAAATCCTTCAAAAGATAGAGTCGACCTGCTTTAGAGAGGTGAATGAGTGGCGTGGAATTACAAACCACCTCTGGCAAAGGCCAGGTCCTCCTCAAATTCCTCAATCGTGTAATGCCGCTCTATCTTTCTCTTTCCTAGCCCCTCGAGAAATTCCCGTTTTGAGATCCCTGCAAGTCTACGAGCTGGGCCTAGGGCAAGCATCCCCCTCTGGTAAGGGGCAAAGCCAACTCGAGCTTTAAAACTTGCTCCTGCTCTTTTTTTGGGGATCTTCATGGAGCTCAGGACACCGCTTGGGATTGCCATAGTGGCCATGATATAATATCACTATTTCATCGATCCCTAATCAATTTTTTGTTCCCACCAATAACCCTTGCTGGAGACAAGGCATCAGGAACGCAGCGGATGCAGGCCGAATCTGGCCCAGGGCGGAGGGCCGAATGCGGCGAGGCTTGACGAGGCGATGAGGGCAAGGGCCTAAGTCAACGAGCTGGCCCCATGGCATGCATGCCCGTCTGGTAAAGGACAAAAAATAGCAAAGAACCTTGAAGTAGATAGCATCAGAGCTTTCGATTTTATCATTTATTATCCACTTTACTATATTTAATAATGGGTGCCAGCAATCCGGGCCGTCTCGTCAGCCAGTAGGGAGATTCGCTCAATCCGCCATAGAGGGTTAAAAATATCGAGGGAGATGTGTTGCCAGGCTCGAAAATCCATTGTCTGCAGTGAAGTCTGGCGATAAATTCCAGCCGATATGTACCTTCGTTTAAAAATCGCCCAGGCAATTTGCTCTTAATGACATTTTTGCCTTTGGATAGCTTAATCCAATTATCTTCCATTTCATCTGTGTGACAGGACCAATAGAGAATGGCACCATCATCACTGTAGATAGCGTATCCAATAGTCAACGCAGGATCCTTTTCGAGGATCTCTCCTTCAATATAAAGCCATATCTCGGAATCGCTACTTACGGGCATGGCAACTGGATTTCCATTTTCATCACCGATATAAAATCGCGAAAGATTAAACCAGGGATTATCCGAACTGCACCCCTGGTTCACCCATTCCGGTGATCTAATGCTATCTTCCGTCCCGAAAATATATTCCTTGATGATGTCCCTCACATCACCTCCATATCTTTTAAGCTCACCGTGCTCCAGTATTATGCATGATTTGCAGAGCTGTTCTATGGCATTCATGTTGTGGCTAACAAAAAGAACCGTTCTTCCTTCCTTGGAGACGTCTTTCATCTTTCCCAGACACTTCTTTTGAAAGACCGCGTCGCCAACCGCAAGAACTTCGTCAATAATTAATATCTCCGGGTCCAAATGGGCAGCTACCGCAAACGCAAGGCGCACATACATGCCGCTTGAGTAGCGTTTTGCTGGCGTGTCAAGAAATTTCTCAATATCAGCAAACTTAACGATATCATCGAACTTGCTATCTATCTCTTGCCGCTTCATTCCCAGTATCGAACCGCTAAGATAGATATTCTCCCTTCCTGAAAGCTCAGGATGAAAACCAGTCCCTACCTCTAACAAAGAACCAATGCGACCCTGGAAATCTATAGACCCTTCCGTAGGTGCAGTAATGCGTGACAATATTTTGAGCAGAGTGCTCTTTCCGGCACCATTTCTCCCAATGATTCCGACGACATCCCCTGTTTCGACCTCAAATGAGACATTCTTCAAGGCCCAGAAGATCTGATTGCATTTATCTCTTGCACTTGAGCCTCCTTTCGCGATCAAGTGTGATGGAAATGTAATCCTGGATGCAATTAGCTCCCTGAACGTCTTGCAGGTTTCGGGCTGGCCAATACGGTAACTCTTACTTAAATGATCAACTCTAATTGCAATATAATTCATTCTTCATATCACATCAGCAAACGATTTTTCCATCTGTTTGAAGTAATACATGCCAGAGATTAATAATATTATCACTATCAAAACGGAGACTATGATCATCGAATTCGGTGGGGCTGTGCCAAGCAATGCCCAGCGGAATCCATCTATCACTCCAGTCATTGGATTTAGATTGTAAATGAGCCTATATCTCTCAGGCACGATAGTGCTCGAATAAACGACGGGAGATGCGAATAGCCAAATCTGGGTGATGAACGGAACTGTGTATTGAATGTCTCTATACTGTGCGTTGAGCGCGGAGAGCCAGAGCCCTACACCAAGTGACGTCATGAGTGCCAGCAGGATAAAAGCAGGAAGCAAGATGACACTTATCGTTGGTGCGAATCCATAGTAAAGGATCATTCCCAGTAGGATTAAGGAAGCTACAGCGAAATCCACCACTGGCGACAGGACGCCTGATATGGGCATAACAAGCCTTGGAAAATATACCTTTGTCATTATGTTTGCGTTTCTTGTTACGCTAATCGTTGAGCGCGTGACTCCTTCTGCAAATAGGGTCCAGGGAAGGAGTGCAGCATAGTTGAATAGTGAGTAAGGCAAGCCCTCAGATGAGATCTTGGCCAGTCCTCCGAAGATCGTCGTAAATACCACCATGGCAAAAAGAGGCTGGATAATTGCCCATCCTGCGCCGAGAATAGTCTGCTTATAGCGCACACTAATATCCCTCATGGCGAAAGTGTAAATAAGCTCACGAAATTCCCACACCTC
This sequence comes from uncultured archaeon, assembly GCA_902385025.1. GTDB lineage: Archaea > Halobacteriota > Methanosarcinia > Methanotrichales > Methanotrichaceae > Methanothrix. The sequence continues at coordinate 11,337 of CABMDX010000213.1, forward strand.
GTTGAGGTCAATCGAATTTCTGCCTTTTAAAGGACGGATTGAGGTGA
>CABMDX010000214.1 GCA_902385025.1 uncultured archaeon
AGCCTTCAGTTGTGGGTGCATCCGGCACCAGCGGTCTGGCAGAGATCGTTCAGAACCCGGGCCAAAAGAGACCTACGGGCGTTCATGTCAATGCTCGAGATCCCAGGGACTTGGCCTGGGGTATCAACAATGCACTGGCCGACCTGGAGCGCAGCCAGGAGTGGGGACAAAATGCCCGGGCCAGGATTCTGGAGTTCTTCACCTGGCCGTGTGCTGCCCAAAGAACCCTGGAAATCTACCGGGAAGTGGCAGACAATGATGGAGCTGAAGAAGAATGCCGGAGCTGAGAAGGCATTATTTCCTTGACGAATATTGCATCATCGCAGCCGAACGCCACAAGAGGCCATCCGATTTTCAAATAGCAAGGCACGCGGCAGGTGACGAGAAGAGTTGCCCTTTTTGTCCCGGTAACGAGGAGATGACGCCCCCGGCTGATGCAATCTATAGCAAGGAGGGTGTGCAATCCGACGGAAATGATAGAATTGGCAATTGGCAGATGAGGGTCTTTCCCAATCGCTTTGCAGCAATGGTCCCGGATCCCGCTCCGCCCACAAGCGAATGGATCGCATTGCCAGGCCATGGCTACCATGAGGTGATCGTGGATACTCAAAGCCACATAGAGAACCCGGCATACTTCGGACAGGAGCATATGAAGCTGCTTTTGCAGGTCTATCGGGATCGCTACGTCCATTATCGCTGCAATGATCATGTGAAATACATCTCCATCTTCAAGAACTGGGGCCATGAAGCGGGTGCGTCTCAGTCGCATAGCCATTCTCAGGTCATCGCACTTCCCATTCTTCCGCCCATGATAAAGAGGGAGTTGGAGGCTCTATCTGTTGCCTCTTTCTGTCCGTTTTGCAATGTCGCAGAGAGAGAGGAGTCCTCTTCGCGGAAAATAACAAAGAACGAACATTGGATCTACATTGCGCCCTTTTATTCCATTGCACCATATGAAACCTGGATTATTCCCCGACGACATTTTTGCAGTATGGAGGACATGACAGATGAAGAGCTTAAGAGTCTGGCCGCCCTTTTAGGCCGGGCCTTTTATGGAATGCACTCACTCCTAAAGGCCCCGCCGTACAATTGCATGCTATTTCAGTATCCCTCTGGCTATCATTTCAACATCAGGATTCAGCCTGCCCTCTCTCGGATCGCCGGCTTTGAGAGGGGAACAGGCGTCTATATCAATACGGTTCCGCCGGAACAGGCTGCAGCAGAGCTTCGACCGGTAGTCTGAGCGCCGAAAGGTTAATCAATTATTGGCCCTAAAAGTGCTGCAAAATGTCTATTTCTGATCCCTGGCTTTCATGATAGCTTGGCCGGGATGAGCGGAATAAGAGGCAGATACGATCATATTGAGAATTGCAAAATTAAGCGGTCGATGAAGAGCGTTTAAAGTCCAAGATAAATCGGAGAACAGATGCGAATTGGAATGCTTTCCTGGGAGAGCCTATACTCGATAAAAGTGGGCGGTGTGGCGCCCCATGTCTCAGAGCTCTCAGAAGCACTGGCAAGGCTCGGCCATGAGGTTCATATTTTTACCCGCAGGGGGGACTTTGAGTCCTATGACAAGATCAATGGCGTGCACTACCAGAGGGTTGATACAGATAGCTATGGAGATATCCTCACTCAGATGAACCGTATGTTTGATGGCCTATATGATCGTTTTATTGAAGTACAAAAGCTCTTTGGCAAGTTTGATGTCGTGCATTTGCATGACTTGCACCCTGTGACAGCCCTCTCACGAATAAATAGGGAATTCGGCCTTCCCTATGTTCTTACCATGCACAGCACGGAATGGGGCAGAAACGGCAACCATTTCGGGCATGGCATCTCTCAGGAGATCTCGCACCGTGAGTGGCTGGGCTGCTATGAAGCCACAGTGGTTATTGTGACTACAAGGCGCATGCAGGATGAGCTTATGTGGATTTATACCCTCCCGGAAAAGAAGATCCGCATCATTCCCAACGGAATCGTCATGGGAAAGATGAGGAAGGGCCTGGATGCCGGGCGGGTCAAGGAGAAGTATGGCATTCATCCCATGGCTCCAATGGTGCTCTTCTGCGGCAGGATGAGCATCCAGAAGGGGCCGGACCTTCTTGTGGAGGCCGTTCCCAGGGTTCTTGCCAAAAGGTCTGATGCTCGTTTCGTCTTCATGGGAGAGGGTGGTATGAGGCCGGAATGCGAGCGCCGCGCCCGCGAGCTGGGTGTGGCGGACGCCTGCCGCTTCCTGGGATACACCACAAGCTCCGAGAAAGAGGAACTGGTCAATGCCTGCGACCTGATGTGCATTCCCAGCAGAAACGAGCCCTTCGGAGTCGTTGTCCTGGAGGCCTGGGATGCCTGCAAGCCGGTGGTGGCAACGGAGGCGGTGAGCATTATCAAGAACTTCGAGGATGGACTTCTGGCCTATATTCAGCCGGAGTCCATCGCCTGGTGCATAAACCGGCTGCTCTCCAATCCAGAGGAGATGATGAAGCTCGCCCGCGCCGGTTGCAGCAGGATTGATGCCGAATTTAGCTGGGATCACATCGCCGAAAGGACGGAAGAAGTCTATAAGCAGATCCTGGAAAAGGGCCGCCTGTAGCTATTCCCTGCTCTTATGCTTTCTGCTGCTTAAGAGAAGGCGGCCTAGCGTACAGGCTTCTAACCGAAAGGTTCATGAAGGGTGAGCACAAGGGGCTCTTGGCGCCTCGATAGCTTAGCTCGGTATAGCGCGTCCTTGGTAAGGACGAGGTCGCGGGTTCGAATCCCGCCCGAGGCTTAAATTTTTATTGTTTTAAATTGATCCGTATTGAGTATTATGAGAGACGACATCAGGAACTGGTGGGAACAGTCAAAACATGATCTGAATGCCGCCAAATTTAACTTTGAAGGGGGACTTTATGATGTGGCGGCTTTCTATTGTCACCAGGCAGTTGAGAAGGGCTTAAAAGCGCTCTGTATCCAGAAAAATAAAGAATCTCCTGGCAAGACTCATTCCCTTCTATTCCTGGGCAAAAGCTGCGGCC
>CABMDX010000215.1 GCA_902385025.1 uncultured archaeon
AGCTTTTTCTGGAAGCAGACGTTCTCTTAATTTTTTAATCATGAACCCAGAACCCGAAGGTCCGGGAAGAGGATGATACATTTCTTTTTATTATATTATAATGCTAATTTTAATAGCGATTATGAGTTCCTTCTTAATTATTAACTTTTTTTAACAAATCAATAGAAATAGTTATAACTAAAGATGTGGTGATGGAGCAAGATAAGGAGTTAATATGATAATATCAATAAATAGTAGCATAAAACGCGAGCAATCGCGAAGAACAGTGCATACAATTCGGCCCTGGATAATAGGCCTTATGTTGTTCCTAGTTATTGCCCTGCCGTTAACATCAGCATCAGGAAATGCGGCGTCCTATACCCTGAATATATTCGGCAACGCAAATATGGACGAGGACATCGATCAAGCGGATGTATCCTATGTCCAGGATATAATTAGCGGAAATAAGCAATCCACAGAGCTGGCAGATGCCAACCGCGACGGCAAGATTGATGCCCTCGATGTGGAGCAGATTGAGAGCATCATCAAGGGAAATGCCAGGAACCTCACCATCATCGATGCCCAAAACCGGATCGTGACACTCAATCTCCCAATTGAGAAGGCAGTCGGCGTCAATACTGGTGCCATTGAAATCATTCGAGACATCGGTGTTGATTTGAACGAGGTGTTCATTGCTGCAAGTTCATATGCGCTCGAAAATCCCAAGTACTTCTCTGAGCTGAAGGGCAAGGCCAGCAACAAATACGGAAGCCCGGATTATGAGGCCCTTGCCAAGCTAAAGCCTGATCTGGTAATATTATACAAGAAGCCATATAAAGAAGAAGCCTTCGACAAGTACGATGCTATCGGCGCGCCTGTTATCTGCATTGACTGCTTTAATCAGGAAGGCCTGGATGGGAGCGTAAAAATCCTTGGAGCAATATTCAATAAAAGAGAAAAGGCAAACGAGCTGATCGACTGGTATCATGGCTATATCGACATGGTGAAAGAGCGCACCAAGGGCCTTGACGACAGCAAAAAGCCGAAAACGCTCTTCTACTTCTCTCCCGACTTCTACTATCCGGTCATAAAAGCGAACACCGGCCAGAGCGGAAACAGCGTCATGGTAACTGAAGCCGGCGGAATAAATCTCGCAGAGAACCTCAACGCCACTGTCGATACCGCTGAAGTTGATCGTGAATGGATATTGACCCAGAATCCGGACGTTATTATTGGAAGCGTCAATGCTGCCACGAGCAAATCAGGATACAGTGCCGATGAGACAAAAGCTTTCGGCTATATGCACATGGTGCTGGATAAGCTCCTGGTCGATCAGGCCATAAAGGAGACAAATGCCGCGACTCATAAGAAGATCTATATCGTTTGCACAGACCTCAACCGCGGGCCAATGCAGGCTGCGGGAACTGTTTACATGGCCAAGATCCTTCACCCCGAACTTTTCAAGGACATCAATCCCGAAGACGTCTTGAAGGAATACTTCGACAGGTGGCAGGGAATTCCCTATCAAGGGATCTACATCTATCCGCAGGTGGACTGAGATCATTGTCTGCAAATAAGTTCATCGAAGGATATGCCTGTCCAATAAATCCCAAAGCTGCGGCACAGGGTCTCGAAGAGATCCTTCAGAGCTATGGAGGGCCCAAAGAGGATTTCCTGGCCAATCACCTAAAATTTCTATTGAAAGAGGTGGCAAAATGAAAATTACCTGTCTGGTAGGAAATTCGTATTTGCCCATCATCGCCAGGGCCGGAAAACGCCTGGCATTTGATATGCAGCTCTATTCAACGCAGCGCCTTGAAGAGCAATCGACAAGAATAGACGAGGCTCTGAAATCATGTCAGGAGTCCGATCTGATCTTCATGCACCGCGGCAGCGAGGCCATGTGGGATGAGGTCGAGCCGAAACTGAAATTGATTGCAGCGAAAAAGCCCATCGTGTGCCTTGGCTATGACCAGGCTTACTGGATTCTCTCCACAGCTCCGGCGAGCGTCGTGATCACTGCCAATGCATATCTGACCTATGGCGGTGAGGACAATGTCTGCAACCTGTTCCTGTATCTTGCAAAGGAGCTGCTGGGCATGGAAGCGTCCTTTGAGCCGCCCTGCCCCATGCCATGGGAAGGAGCATACCATCCGGATGCGCCGCACCACTTCGAGAGCATCGAGGACTATCTTGAGTGGTATGAGCCGGATGACGGCCCGACAGTGGGATTGCTATTCTCACGCTTTTACTGGGTGAACAGAAATCTGGGAGTGGAGGATGAGCTGATCCGGGCATTGGAGAGCGATGGCATGAATGTCATCCCGGTGTTCTCGTACTCAGTTCGAGATGACAATCTTGGCACCAGGAGCATGGCAGAAGTGGTCGGGGACTACTTCTTCGATAAAGGTGTGCCTCGCCTTGATGCTCTGATAAAGACGGTGCCATTCTTCCTGGGCCAGGAACAGAAGAGTGCAGGAGAGTACAAAGGAAATAAGACCGGCATCAACATCTACAAGGAATTGAACGTTCCCGTCTTCCAGCCCATTTTATCCTTCCACATGTCCCTGGAGGAATGGGAGAAGGCCAACGGCCTCTCAAGCGACATCGGATGGTCTGTGGCCATGCCTGAGTTTGAGGGCGTGATCGAGCCCATCATCGTTTCCGCTGGAGAGAACCGGAATGGAGTCCTGGAGAGGACTCCAATCGTCGATCGCTGCCAGAAGCTCTCTCGAAGGGTGAAAAAATGGATCGCTCTTTCCAGGAAACCAATCAGCGAACGCCGGGTGGCCTTCATCCTGCATAACAACCCCTGCGCCTCAGTGGAAGCGGCTGTGGGCGGCGGAGCGCATCTGGACACCATCGAGAGCGTCTCGGCAATCATGAACAGAATGATCGCAGCCGGCTATACCCTGCAAGATGCTCCCGCCACGGGCAAAGAGCTCATCACAACCATCATGGACCGCAAGGCCATCTCGGAGTTCCGCTGGACTCCCATTGAAGAGATCGTGGCCAAAGGCGGAGTGCTGGCCTATCAGACCAAAGAGGAGTACGAGAAGTGGTTTTGCACCCTTGCGCCTAAGGTAAAGGATCGTGTCTGCGAGGCCTGGGGAAATCCGCCTGGAGAGCTGAAGAACGATATTCCGCCGGCCATGCTCTATGAGGGCAAGATTGTGATCACAGGCGTGAAATATGGCAACGGCGTGGTCTGTGTTCAGCCAAAGAGGGGCTGCGCCGGAGCACGCTGCGACGGTCAGGTCTGCAAGATCCTGCATGACCCGGATGTGCCGCCCACTCACCAGTACATGGCCACCTATCGCTATCTTTAAGACATCTTCGGGGCGGATGTGCTCATACACGTGGGAACGCACGGCAACCTGGAGTTCCTGCCAGGCAAGGGCGTGGGCCTTTCCCGGAACTGCTACCCCGACATCTGCATTGGCACCGTTCCCCATCTGTATATCTACAATGCCGACAATCCTGCAGAAGGAACCATTGCCAAGCGCCGCAGCTATGCCACACTCGTCGACCACATGCAGACGGTTATGACCGGGTCCGGGCTTTACGACGAGCTGCTGGAAGTGGACCGGCTGCTGGGTGAGTACGAGACGGCAAAACACGACCATGCCCGCTCCCATGAGCTGCGCCATCTGCTAATCGATGCCATCAATGCCGCCAACCTCGACAAAGGCATGAAGCTCACAGATGACATGCCCATGGAAGAGATTGTGACCAGGGCCCACAATGAACTTGGCAGGGTCAGAAACACGCAGATAGATTCAGGCATGCACATATTCGGCCAGATTCCAGAGGGCGAGAAGCGCGTGGAGTTCATCAATTCCGTGATGCGCTTCGAGGGAAGCGGCGTGCCGCTGCGTGCTACTATCGCCTCAATAATGGGTCTTTCAATTGAGGAGCTGCTGGCAGATCAGGGCGCTGTCGATGAGCGCTGCGCAAAATCGCACGGGCAATTGCTCGAAGTGATCGATGGGCTGTGCAAGAAGCTCATAGACATGTATCTGCAGGAGAATGGAGCAAGGCCGGATGAGGTCCTGGGCTTTTCGACTGAAGGATATGAGAGCAAGCTGGAGGCCATCAGGGAGAAGGTTCTGGACCTGCAATCACGAATGAAGGCATCCAGGGAGATCGAAGCCCTGCTAAACGGCATGGACGGAGGCTACACCGAGGCCGGCCCCAGCGGCCTGATAACCCGGGGAAGAGATGATGTCCTGCCCACCGGCCGGAATTTCTACTCTCTGGACCCCTACCGCGTTCCAACGAAGACCGCCTGGAGGGTCGGGCAGAAGCTGGGGGCAGCCGTAATCGCCAAACACCAGAAGGAGGAGAACCGCTATCCTGAGAACATAGCATTCTACTGGATGTGCGGCGACATCATGTGGGCTGACGGCGAGGACATGTCCCAGATGCTCTTCCTGCTTGGCACAGAGCCGGTCTGGCTTTCCAATGGGCGGCTGAAGGGCTTCAAGATAATCCCGCTCGAAGAGCTGGGAAGGCCCAGGATCGATCTGACCATCCGCGTCTCCGGCATCACCAGAGACAACTTCCCAAATTGCATAGACACCATTGACGAGGCAGTGGCGGCAGTGGCGGCGCTCGATGAGCCTCTGGAGATGAACTTCGTTCGCAAGCACACGCTTGCCAATCTGGAAAACGGCACGGCATCAAACTGGAGAGATGCCACTCTGCGCATCTTCGCCAGCAAACCTGGCACCTACCAATCAGGAACAAACCTCGCAGTCTACGCCAGTGCCTGGAAGGATGAGAAGGACCTCTCGGACATCTTCGTCTATTGGAACGGCTATGCTTATGGAAAAGGTGTGGCAGGCAAGGAGGCTCACCAGAATTTTGTGAACTCTCTGAAGTCGGTGGATGTCACCTACAACAAGGTGGCGAGCGACGAATACGATCTCTTCGGATGCTGCTGCTACTTCGGCACTCACGGCGGCATGACTGCAGCAGCAAGGCACCTATCTGGCAAGGATGTAAAGGCCTACTACGGTGACACGAGAGAGCCGGAGCACGTAGAGGTTCGAGATCTGGCGGATGAGGTCAGGCGCGTGGTTCGGACAAAGCTGCTCAATCCCAAGTGGATCGAGGGCATGAAGCAGCACGGCTACAAGGGTGCAGGCGACATCACCAAGCGTGTGGGGAGAGTCTACGGCTGGGAGGCTACGACACAGGAGGTGGATGACTGGATCTTCGACGATATTGCCAGGACCTTCATCATGGACGAGGAGAACCGCAAGTTCTTCGAGGAGAACAATCCCTGGGCTATGGAGGAGATGAGCAGAAGGCTCCTGGAGGCCGAGCAGAGGGATCTGTGGAAGGCTGACCCGGAGGTCCTGGATGCTCTGAAGTCGCTGTACCTGGAGATCGAGGGATGGATGGAAGAGAGAATGGGAGATGTAGGTGGCGAATTCCAGGGCGGTGCGATCGATGTGATCAATGCCGACGAGGTGAAGGCCTGGAAGGAGAAGATGGCAAAGGTGATTGGGGCATAAAAGAGAGAATCGAGAAAAATTGATGCTGCAATAGCATCTATCCTCAAAGTGGATGGTGGGCGGGATCCTTGAGGATCAATCCACCGTTCATTTTATTTTTATCCTGATGACACACCTTCAGATCAATCCCCTCGATCCAGAGCCGCTTCCCTTCAGAATGGAGCACTACCCCGCAATGCGCCTTTTGCATTTGCGGGGGATAAGAATCCCATGCCCCTATGATATATGTGGAGAGCTTTTTTCAAAATTCCTTTATTTTATCGATTTTCTCATAGAAGATAAGCCCACAGTTGCCGCATGATGCGATCCTTACTGGTTGCTCCCTTGTCCTTCCAATTTTAAGAAGGGACTCTCCAATTTCCACACTTGTATCCTTTCCGCACCTGGGACATGCTCCAACCATTTCAAACGCCATTTTAAACACCTACAATTATTTTGTTTTGAACCTATTTAAGTCAAGTGGCGAACAGGAATAGCCAACAAGGTAATTGCGCAACGATATGCGGATAAAAATGCACACGTTCCCTAGATAATCCGGAGGCAAGTGTCACACTCTCCCCGTCGAATAGATAAGCGCGGAGATTTTGTATTCCGCTCTCAAAGACCAAGTATGCAGTATTCCATAGGTGCATTAATGGAACTCAAAATAGTCCCAATCAAAAATAGAGGATTGCTCCTTTATGCGAAGAGCCGTTTTGGCTGCATTTGCATCTCGCATGCCCCTTATCCATATTCTTTATCTAGGTTGGAGGCAAATAAAATATCGGAGATAGATGATTTATGCATTGCCGTAAAATCCCGCTTTATTTGAAGGTGCTCATCCTCTGTATATTTATCGGAACCGTTTGCGGACAGGACTGGCTTGTGGGAGGATATGTCGGATCATACCATGGTGACATAGGTCAATATTTCACAGAC
>CABMDX010000216.1 GCA_902385025.1 uncultured archaeon
CCTCTGATCCAAAATGGAGGCATAACAGAATCAAAGGCCCTCATGGTCCTGATGCTGGGAAGCCTTTTCATGCTCCCCGTCTACTCCATAAGGTCTCTATTGCCAAATTATACCTCAGTTTTCGGAATGAGACTGGGCCTTTCCCTAGTGGCAATCTCTACAGGCATTAGCGTCCTGGTGCGTCTGATCGTGCTGGTGGCACTTCTGATGGCGACGGGTTAGCCGCATCTGCTCGGGTCCAGGGTAAATGGCCTGTTCTCTCTCAGGCTCCATTCCATCTCTGCCAGGAGCGGCCTGATCCCTTCATCTCCGATTTTTTGGACCATTGCCTCGGCCAGGCTCCCCTGCTCGATTCGCTTTGCCACTACCGGCAGATACCTCATCTCCTCTTTTGTGGCAGAGCGTTCTGCCAGCCGGTAGAGCTTTTCCATTTCAGGTCTCATATTGGCCACACCGTGCCTCATGGCCTCCTCCAGCATGCTTTTGAGGCTGCTTTCCTCCTCTTCCAGCGTCAAGTCACTCCGGAGAAGTGCCAGGAGAAAAGCGGTGACGCCCATATCCGAGTGCAGACATTCCTGTTCATCAATGGCCTTCACCTCCAGGCATTGGCGCGTAAAGCGCACAATAAGCCCTCTGGAATTCACCCATTCCCTGCATAAAATCCTTGCATCCTGCTCTTTTAATGCCTTGTAGATCTGCCGGTTGATTTGCACATAGTCCTGCGCAGAATTGAGCTTCTCAGGCAGGATGTTATGGCAGATTTCGGGTATTTGCGCCTGATTTTGCCGATAATAGACCAGCCTGTTATCCATATATCCTGTTAGCTTTCCTTCTACCATTGGGGAAGAAGCGGATATTGCCACAAGATAAGGCATCAGAGACCGGATCTTATTGAAGTTGGCGACCATCTCCTCCTCGCCATGATATGGAATGTTTATCTGCAGGGCCTGGATATTCAGCCAGCCATGCTGATGGATATTGAAAAGCCGATCATAGGCATGATAGTACTCCTGCTCGTCATGGTCCCAATAGCTCGTCTGGTCGAGCGTCAGCAGGGGATGCATTCCCAGTCCCATGAATCCGTACTGGTAATTCGTGGCCCGGTATAGCTCCATCAGACCATGGTAGAGGCTCTCCTCAAGGAATCCGAGCGTTCCCGGCCTTGCAGGGATCAGCTCCAGGACATGCTTTTGCAGCTCTTTTGATAGCAGGATGCCTGCGAAAGACACTTCATGCTGCAGCTCTCCATTGACCCTCTCGATAATCTTATCTGAGATGGGCAGTGGCCGAAAGCTTTTATCGTTTATGGAATACTCATGCTCCGTGCCGATAGCTGACATTTCTGGCTTTGGTACAATACTTGATGCCTTTTTCATTTCAAGGCGCATGGCTTGCAGTCCTCTAGCTTTATCCTTGCCACAAGATCCGTCTCAGGCTCATCGATCTTGATGATCTCGGCCATCTCGTCAGGCGGCACCGCCGCCACCAGATCGATGATACACTGCACTGCCGCCTCAAACAATGCGTCGTATACTTTGCGATTTGCTTTCAAAAATCGCACCATGGGACAGATGCTTTCCCTTTTGATGAATATCTGCAAGAAGTCGCCCGATATGTCGAATGTGAAGGGTCCTGCAACGCAGGTCTCCGGTTTGATGGTGTGAATGCTGCATTTTCCATTCCGGAAGAGCACGCAAAAGCCGTCCTGCCTCAAACGCAATCTTTTGTATCCGGCAAACTCGAACGACTCCGGGCTGACACCGTTCTTTTGCAGTATTTCAATGCGTTCCTGGCTGAGGGGCGGCCTGGCCTCAAAGCAGCAGCCTCCTTCCAGGTGGCATTCACTGCAAGCTTTGCTCAAGGCATCACATACGGATTCATCCATTAAATCATCATCTCTCGAATTGTCTCTTGGTTTCCGATTATCTTTTTTTTATCTCTCTTTTTATGAGGTCTCAAGGGAAATAAATGCTGACAATGCCGCTTAAGTCTCTGAAGGATTGCTGTTTATCTGCTCATGCGAAAAGAAAAAGGATCGAGTCTATCGCTCAGAGAAATCAATCTTGTAGGAGTAAACATCGTTTTCAAGCGTTGCTGCGGCATTTGCGAAGACCGTGGCCGCCCCAAGGCCATATTCACCCTCGAAGCCATGCGTGCCCAGAATCCTCTTCGAGCTCTCAATAGCATAGCTGGTAGCGTCTCCTGTCATCAGATAGGAGATGATCTTCTGGAACATGTCCGGGTAGTGGGCATCCTCACCGCCTTCCAGGGAGGGATTATCATTTACCTCTATGACGTAGAGCTTTCCGTTGGACTCCTTTATATCCACGCCATACAATCCCTTGCCTATGGCATTTCCTGCCGCCTTTCCAAGATCTATGACCCCCGTGGGCACCTGATCGGCAGGCACGCTCGCCACATCGCAGTAGACGATATGGCCGTTGACCGATGCCTGGATCTTGAAGGTCTCAGAGGGGATGATATATCGGCAAGCATAAAGCAGCTCGCCGTTAATGACGCCCACTCTCCAGTCGAATCTGCTTTCAATATAATCTTGCACCACGATCCAATCCGAGAGCTTGAAGAACCTCCTCGCCACCTTCAACAGCTCAGAGACTGTGGAGACCTTCTCCACTCTGGCTGAGAAGGATGTAGAGGGCTCCTTCAGCACCAGGGGCGTGCCCAGCTCTTCAAAGAGCCGGCGGGCCTCCTCTGCATCAAGCTCCTTATTCTTCAGGAATTTTGTCCTGGGCATGGAGATCTTATTTTTCATGAGGTGCATATACATGTTGATCTTGTCGGCGCAGATCTGAATGGAGCTGGGGTCATCGATCACAGGTATGCCATACATCTGGGCCATCTTGGCCGCCACATAGGTGGTGTTCATGGGATCGGTGTTGGCACGGATGAAAAGCGCATCCAACTTTGGAATCTTCTTGATATCCACTGGAAAGATGAACTCTGCAGTATGACCCATGCTCTCAGCGACATCCCGGCATTTGACCAGTGCCATGAGCTGCTCCGAGCTGCTCAACGTCTGTCGATTGACAAAGATACCTAGCTTACTCAAAACGTTTCACCCTCTTATCCAGAAGGTCCTGCAACATCTCTGTCTCTTCTTTTGCTAATTGTGAATACTTAACCGGTGCCAGGGAAGAAAGGCATAAGCCCATCTCATCCTTGACCAGTACTATCTCTACAAGAGGCACTCTGAAGACCTCGTAGATCTTTTCGGCCATCGTGGATACGTTCTCACGGCAATTGATGGTCTTACCGAATATGGAGACACATTTGGCCACAGAGGCTGTATCGCTTATTTTCTGGTAGCAGAAAGGATATCTCCCCCGGTTTGTGACGTGCTTGATGACTATCTTTGCAGCCTCAAGGTCGCTTACCAGGAAGTGGTCCGAAGGCGTGGAGAAGTAATTTAGGCCATAGACTATGGCAGGCAGCGAGACATACTGGTAAGAGATCGTCCAATCGCATATTGGAATTCCTGCCAGCTTTGCCTTCTCCAGGCATATAGGAACGATATAGGCGTCCAGCACATCAGTGCTGCTGGGCGTGGTCTTGATGCCTTCGTTCTCGTTCTTTACAATAGTGTAGTAGGGCTCAGTTTTATAAAAATAACTCTCGTTAACAATATATTGGGAGTCATCTTCCTTTAAAGTATACATTATATCTTTCTTAGGAACATGATCTTTGCGCTTATTCATTTAGATCATCACCGCATAAACTGCGTGTGAGAAAATAGATATGTCTTCGATTTCAAGAAGGGATTCGCGCTCTACAGGACCTTTCTGTTGCGCTTTTGAGGATATTCTTGTATACGGTACCCTACGGTATCGGCTTAGACTACGGTGCCTGTCCGGATCTGATGCCATTTCATTCTCAGAAATTTGGATCTCCTCAATGGCGTATAGCTAGCTGGTAGTATTTATCGTTATCGACATGGGCCTGGCAAGCAGAAGACCTTTGCTGCCTGAGGTGGCTCTCATCCACCTAAAAATTATAAAGTAATCTGCCCTCGGTTCGCGCATTTTGCATCTATCGGAGATCACGACTTCATGTCGATCATACCGGCAGTTTTGTTTTCAGTTTTTTCAAGCAGCTCGATAATCTTTTTCGGGTCTGTGGTGGGATTTTGGCAGCTCTGTCCATAGCAGATATACGCGGTTGTATTTCCATCGATCTTGACCATATTCCTCGTATAGGGAGCGATCACATCCGTTTCTGGGCCGACATCAGCCGATTTTGCAGTGGATGCCGCCACAACGCTTAGGTTTGGCAGGAAGCGGGATCTTATGGCACGTATCATCTCTTTAAACCCAGCCTCATCAGGGCTTCCCACCAGTGCTATGTCAAAAGTGGGCCCGAGGGCATAGTCCAGAGCTATAAGCAGCATAGCATGGCCCAGAGCATGTTCTCCTGCGGTGCGGAATGCAGCGCGGGCCGTCTCCCAAGCCAAATCCTGCAGCTCGGTCCTTCCTGTAAGATGCGATAAGCGGATAAGATTGTATATGGCAACCGAGTTTCCTGATGGCAGCGCGCCATCATAAAACTCCTTTCGGCGCATGATCAATGCTTCTCCGTCATCCGGCGAAAAGAAGAAGCCTCCCCGATCGCTGTCCCAGAAATGCTTTAGCATGATGGAATTGAGCTCCAGGGCCGCTTTCAGATATCCTGCATCAAAGACGGTCTCATAAAGGTCTATCAGCCCCATGATGAGAAAAGCATAATCGTCCAGGTTTGCACAGATGCCCGCCTCCTCGCGAAAGCGGTGCAGCAGCCTTCCAGTTGGATTTTTCATCTTATCGAGCAAAAATCTGGCTGCCTTTTCTGCTGCAGCAGCAAATCGCGGCTCATCGAGCACATCTGCTCCCCTTGCCAGGGCCGCAATCATAAGCCCATTCCAGTCGGTGAGTATCTTGTCGTCTCTATGCGGTCGAACTCTCTTTTCCCTGGCAAGGAAGAGCATATCGATGATCTTCTCATAGCGGCGGCAAAGCTCTTCCTCGGGAATCTTCAGAACGCTGGCGGCATCCTCCAGAAGTGAAACGCGGCGGAGTATATTTGCACCAGACTCATAGTTTCCATCCTTGTGAATGTCAAAGAGCCTGATCATGAGCTGTAGCTCCCCCTTATCCAGAATCATTGCCAGCTCCTCGGCACTCCAGAGGTAGAACCTGCCCTCCACTCCCTCGCTATCGGCATCTTCCGCAGAGTAGAATCCACCCTCGGGAGAGGCTAAAGCGTCGAGCACATATTCCAGTATCTTGCGCGCTACTCTCGCGTACTCATTTTTGCCAGTGGCCAGGTAGCCTTCTGTGTAGGCCATGGCCAGCAGGGCCTGGTCATAGAGCATCTTCTCAAAGTGAGGAACAAACCATTCCGCATCCGTTGAATATCTGTGAAATCCATGCCCTACATGATCATAGATCCCGCCAAGGCTCATGGCCTGCAGCGTGACCTCAGCCATCTGCAAAGCCTCGGCATCATTTGTGCGTTTCCAGTAGCGCAGCAGAAATAGGAGGTTGTGAGGTGTTGGGAACTTTGGGGCTGTTCCAAATCCGCCGTTCCGGGCGTCATAAATGGTGGCAAGTTCCCTGTAACCTCTGTCAAGGTAGGTGGCAGGCCAGTTCTCTGCCTCTGGGCCCATAATTTTCATCGTATCCCGCTTCTCCTCTGGCGTCTCTGCCTGCTGCAGATACTCAAGTACTCTGTCCGCAGTGCCTAGGAGTTCTTGACGACTGTTGCTCCACAAATCTGCTACCTTCGGAATAAGCTCTGTCATCCCTGCCTGGCCAAAGCGGCCGTTCTTTGGGATGTAGGTGGCCGCGAAGAATGGCTTCTTTTCTGCGGTCATGATTATAGTAAGTGGCCAGCCGCCCCGTCCGGTCATCGCCTGGGCCACTGCCATGTAAATTTGATCGATATCCGGCCTTTCCTCTCGATCCACCTTGATGCAGATGAATGTCTCGTTCATCAGTGATGCAACATCCGGGTCCTCGAATGACTCATGAGCCATGACGTGACACCAATGGCATGTGGAATAGCCTATGGAGAGAAAGATGGGTTTGTCCTCTTTCCTGGCCGCTTCGAAGGCCTCTATGCTCCATGGGTACCATTGCACAGGATTGTAGGCATGCTGCAGGAGGTAGGGGCTCTTTTCGGAGAGCAGGCGATTGGGCTGGCGGGACATCGGTGCTTCATGTTTCAAAAGAGGATCTTCTTGCATAGCAACCTCTATAATTTTATTTTCCTATGACTAATTGAATGCATCTCTATTGCATAAAGTCGTATCATTCTAAATTATTGTGCGCAGATATCTGAAGACATGTTGGCGTTGCCCAATGTCTGTATAGGGGCTCAATATTGTTATCCATATTATAACTACTATCACTATATTGACTATCCGTATGATCTTATCCGTAATAGTCTTCGATATGTTTATATCCTTAAGAGAAGGATTAATCGTATACTCAATCGAGTATAGGGGTGAACGAAATATGAAGGGAGTAGTAATAGCGGTAGCTGCAATTCTAGCGCAATTGCTATGCTGCTGCACCGTATTGGCGAATGCACCGCTTGTGCCGCCGGTACAATATGAACAGTTTTGTGAAGCTCAGAAGATATCCGGGTCTGGTGTCGTCGATGTGAGCACTTCCATTGTCGACAAAAAGCTCGCCCTAGAGTATTACAACAATATGGCAGGTGATGGGGATCTGGAGCTTGACCAGGAACATGCTTATTCGCAAAATCCGGATAAGCTGCAAAGAAATATCACATCCGTCAATGGTGGAAATAAGTCCAGCCTCAATTTGTACGAGGCCACCAAGCTCACCTATTCCGGCAAGACGCCTCTTAGTGGCACCAAGTTCATGCATTCCAAGGCGTTCTATGGCGGAATAGGAGCGAAGGTCCAGGAGTTTTTCTCCGTAAATGAGATGGAGAAGGATGAGACCGGATTCTTTGTCTCGACCACGCCATACAACCCGCTTGTCCAGTCCACGCCCGCAAATAACGACTATGCGGCTTTGCTGGCACTGTACTATCCAGAAGAATATGCCAAGTACTGCGCCCAGCCCTCGCCGAAGATGACGCCTGAGGAGCTCTTAAAGCAGCTTAAGAATGCAGGAAGGAATACAGACAGGGTGGCTGAACTCATGGGCAATAATCCGGCCCATCTGATTGGCATTGAGACCCAGAATTCCTTCAACGGCACATGGGGTACCGATGCCTCCATGCACAAGATCTTCTACAAGGACATAAAGGCTCATGAGATGTTCTCCGGTGTCTTCGAGGCCGAGAAGACGCTCAAGTTCCATGAGAATCCTGTGCCTGAGAAAGTCGCTCCGCCATGTGACGGCATAGACTGCTAGGGAATGGCGGCAATCCCTTCCTTTTTTTGACCGCAAATATATCTTGTTTTGTTTGTCTCTCTGGCACATAAGCCCTTAATCAATGGACTGAATGTGAAAATTTTCTTGGATTAATTTCTGCTGCCAGTAAACGGCAAAAGATAAAACCAATAACGATCCATAAGGCTCCTCAGATTGAATCCAAGGGAAAAAGAAAATGCATCAGAAAGTAGGTCAAACCAGCAACACCATGATCAGGCGCTTAGTTTTGGATGTCTTAAAGCCGCATGTTCCAACCATTCTGGATCTGGCAACGGGGCTGGCGAAAGTAAGCGGCGTAACTGGAGTCAACCTCAGTCTCGATGAGGTGGACCAGCAGACTGAATCGGTCAAGGCGACCATTCAGGGCGAGAATATCGACTATGGCGGCGTGGAAGAGGTGATAAGAAATTTCGGTGCCGCAGTGCATAGCATCGATGAGGTTGTGGTAGGAAAGGAGATCGTAAAAGAATATGAAACGCTGCAGGAACGCTAGAATGCAAATCTCTTATATTTTTTGCTGCGGATATTTTTCTGCACAATTTTCTCCA
>CABMDX010000217.1 GCA_902385025.1 uncultured archaeon
ATTTTTTGAGCCATTTTTACTTTTATTTTCATGCACGGAAGCTCTGCACGTTACATGACCCATGAAACGCATTTGGCCGTAATGCTAATGCAGCTGCAGCTTTCGCCAAGGCCATTGAACGGGATTAGCGCTGTGTTTCAACATCGTCTGAAGCTCTAGTCTTCGCTGTAAAATATATATAGTAGTCGATAGAACAGTATGTGGGTCTTCATGTCCTCTAAGGCACTCTGGCTCTTTGTAGTCATTCTTATCGGATCGGGAGCAGCTGCAGATATCCCTTGCGGTTACAACGATACGGGCTTTCACGAAATCACACCGCCAGACACCTCCGGAGGACCATCTGGAGGGATCACTTTTGGCGCTTCCTCTCAGGATCAGGGTGCCCCTTTGGCAGGCGTTCCCCGCATATCCGAGCCCGCCAAGGAAGTGAAGAGCAATGTAGACCTGATCGAGGCCGCAGTGGATCCTGAAAACACACTAACCCGCAACAAGGCGGTGGAGATCGCTGCCGACGCCCCAGGGCAGTATAACATCGATCAGATCTGCTACATCTATAAATATCTCAGAGACAACTGGGAGTATGTATCTGATCCCAGGGGCATCGATTACATCAGCTCGGGAAACAATACCATAAAGCTCGCTGAAAAGATCGCCGCCCGCCAGAACAGGAGCGTGGCCGGAGCCGGGGACTGCGACGACTATGCGGTGCTCACCGCATCCCTCATTGAGGCGATAGGGGGCGCCACCAGGATCGTGCTGGCCTACGGCGGCGGACAGGGGCACGCCTACACCGAGGTGTATCTGGGCGACATAGACTCGAATTCTACCAAGGCCATCCTCAACTGGCTCCGGAACAAGTACGGATGCAACCTGATCTACGGTCACCTGACTGAGGAGAACAAGACCTTCTGGCTCAACCTCGACTGGAATAGCACTCATCCGGGCGGCTCTCTCTTCAAGTCCCCGAAGCAGTCCATAGCATGTGTGCGCCAACATTACGTGAGAACCCCTGTGGGCCTTCCGCTTCAGTACACTCAGCTCGTTAAAACTGGCATGCTGGCCTGCACAGTGAAGGATGAGGAGGGCAACCCCCTGGCCACCACAGTGCTAGTGTCCGGTGGCGGCAAACAGGTCCCCATCAGCGTTGATCTCTTAGGTGTAATTAAAGAGAAGCTTCCCGTTGGGGACTACGAGGTAACAGCCAGCAAGCCTGGCTACAAGTTCGAAACAAAGACTGTAACGTTGCTGGAAGACCTGGAGGCATCGGTCGATTTTGTGGGAGCACGTGAAAGCGCGCCAAATATCCAGATCATCACCGAGGCAACGGATCCTGCCAAGCGCTGTGTCTATTACACCAGGAATGACGAGGGGCATCAGGTTTTCAAGATAAGGGTCTACATCACAGGACCGGATTTCTACAAGATTAAATCGGTTAAATACTCTCTTCATCAGACCTTTGAGAATCCGGAGCATCTCAGCACTGATGCATCCAACAACTTTGAGATGATCCTGTGGTCCTGGGGGCGCTTCGTGATGCCCATCACTGTAACCACGATGGATGGAAATGAGTACGAATACATGTATCCTTTTACATTCCGCGCTCAGCTTGAAGACGCCCAGAGAAGCGGATACAGGTTCATAGATGCGACAAACGCATGGGATGTCATCGGAGGGTACTGAAGTCCTAAGAATCAGCACTGAAAAGATAGTCTCTTACCCGCTTCTTCTGCTCATACTACTCTTGCCATCGCCTCGATCTCCCTTCACGACCAGAAGTCAATAATCCCATTTCTTGCGCAAGTAGATCTTGCCAATGCAACCTGCTGCCATTGCAGCATAGGTCGAATTGACGGCAGACAGAACTCTCTGCTATTTTCTGATTTCATGAGGAGGTCTATTACATCTGCGGCGTATCTAACTTTCGAGCTCAAATAATCTCATCAGCTCCTCGGCGATGATCCGATAGCCTGCCTCGCTCGGATGGTCCATCCCTGGCAGGATCAGCGAGCCCAGAGGCGTTCCCTGATGCACACGCTCCATCCACGCGCCATAGACATCAACAAATCCCACATCCATTTGCGCAGCAACTTGCTCGATTGCCTGATAGTAATCCAGGACCAGCTTGTCGTAGGGCGGCGTCTCCAGCGGTTGAGATGATAGTAATAAAATCTCCGATGCCGGGCCCGCCCGGATGCGACGAATCATCTCCACCAGGTTCATCTCGAACTCATCCAGCCCCAGGCCCAGTACGCAGTCATTGATCCCGAAGTTGATGGTGACCAGATCCGGCTCATAGGAGAGCACAGACCAGTCCAGCCTGGCCAGGCCGTCCTGCGTCGTGTCTCCGGAGGAGCCGGAGTTGATCATCTCCACTCTGGCATCAGGATACTTCTGCGCCAGAGTCTCCTTCCAGAAAGAGGGAAAGCCGCGCCGCACGGCGAAGCCAGCGGTGATGGAGTCTCCGAAGGCGACGATGGTAACATCGCGGCCTGCTCGAAGATCCGCCGCCGTCCTTTCCAGAAATCTCTTCTGCTCTTCGTCCATGGCGAGGAGATTATTCTAGCAGACTATTGGAGCTTTGCTCTTGGCTGCAGCCTTGATGGCCTGCTTCATCTCCCGAACCAATTGCTCCAGCCGTTCGATCTCGCCTCTGGCGATCAGATCCACGCAGGCCGAACCCACGATGGCCGCATCCGCTCCGGCGCGGACGACCTCCGCCGCCTGCTGTGGCGTGGATATGCCAAAGCCCACCGCTTTGGGAGAGCCGTCCGGCACGCGGGCGATGAGATCTCTGGTATCCTGAAGAATATCGCTCCTCGCGCCCGTCACGCCAGCGCGGGCGACCAGGTAGATGAAACCCGAGGTCTCCTTTTGAATCATCTCCAGCCGCGCCGGTGGGGTGTTGGGCGCTGCCAGGAAGATCAGGTCTACGCCGTGGCGAAGGCATGCCTCCTGCAAGGGACCGGCCTCCTCTGGGGGCAGGTCGGGCACGATCATGCCGCTTATGCCGCTGCGCTCGCAGTCTGCCGCAAATCTGTCCAGGCCCCGAGCAAAGATCATGTTGTAG
>CABMDX010000218.1 GCA_902385025.1 uncultured archaeon
CAGGAGCATGGGCTCGGATTGTAAACCAAGGGCCGCGCAGTAAGCAAAGCCGTTCAGGGTCATGGCTCTGCCATAGTCACCCTTCATGGCCAGGTCAAATGCCACATCGGCTAGCGGCGCAATGAGCCGCGAGCGCTCCACGTTTGTGTCTTTGGAAAAGAGCTTTCTGTCCGGCACCAGGAGCATAACCTGCCAGGAGACCTCCCCTCTCTTCAGCAGGAGCATTCTGCGGTTATCGGTCACCACAGCTCCGCCCAGCATTGAGGCCAGGGCATCATCCAGGGCACCGGTTATGGTCACGCCCACATCCCGCGCTGCAGCAACGCCTATCTTTGCCGCCTGCACGCCATCCATCTCTTCGTCGAGGGCGTCCAGCGTTGCCAGAACTGCAGCATTTGCGGCAGTGCTGCTACTCTTCAGGCCGCTGGCCACAGGAATCTCGCTTCTGGTTCGCACCGTGGCTCCATAAGCCTTGCCAAGCTCCCGAAGAGTCAGCTCTACAGAGCGCTCAATGAGCCTGGTGTCCAGCCCTGGAACATCGCCCTTTATGGATCCGGAGTCGTTCAGCTCCACCTCAGCCCAGGTCTTGAGGTCTATGCCGAAGGCCGAGCCCTTCCAGGTGGCCACTGCATTGAGGATGGTGGCTGCGCCATTCGCCCATGCATATCCTTTTTTCATAGAGGTCTTTGCTCTCCTTGCTAACCCTTGCCCAAGCCCCTTAGCTTTTAAGCCTGTTCCATCTCAAAGATTTTCTTGAGCTTTTCCAGATCACGCGTGAACTCCTCTTTGCCCTCGCGAGTATATTTTGCGATCATCTTGCTGAGGTATTCCATTTCCGTGATGGATGAGACGAATATAGGCTGATAGCTGCCGAGCTCGAAGAGAGGCAGAACCTCCACACCGCCTTTGCTTGCCGAATCCTCCAGCCCTTTCACCACCACAATGAATGTGAAATTCTTGTAGCCGAGTCCTCGGGCGATGTTCTTTGCGAAGCTGTTCATCTGCTGCACGCGCCGGGAAGAGAGGTCTTTGTATGCTGCTACTGAATCCTTGTACTCGATGAACATAATGGAGTCATCAGACCACAGGAGGGCATCGTACTCCACCACCGCAATGGAGTTTTTCAGGGCCACTACGTTGAAGAGGACGCCGCGACACCAGCTTATATTGAGATGAAGCCGGAAGTCCGCTTCCGTCATGGGCGTGGTCCTGGGCTTCAGCACGTATGGGTCGCTGGACAGTTCGATCATATGCTGCTCATTTTCTCTTTTCAGATAAATGGACTTTTCCGAAGCTTTAGCCTCTGGCCAGATTCATGAGCAGATCGGGCATAGTCCCCGGCCGGATGAGGGAGACCTTTGCTCCTGCATAAACTGACTTTCTCAGCGTAGACCCGCAGGCAAGAAGCGTCTTGCCTGATAGGCCGCAAATAAGCCTGTCGATCTCTTCGTCCGACATGCTGATAAGTGTCTGCAAAGATGCTCTGCCCATGCGGTATTTCCAATAGAACTCACCCTTCCAGAGTTTCTCATATCTGGAAAGAAAGCCATGAGCTACATCGCCCGCAGCCACGGCCTCTGCCGCAACCATGCCGCAAATGGTGCCGGCACGCATGCTGTACGCGAGACCGCTCTGTCCTGCTGAGCCGCCGGTGACTAGCAACGAGTCCGCGGCCATAGCGCCAGGCAGAACGCAGATGGGGTCGCCGCCACGCTTCACGGATAATATCTTCAGACCCTCAATGCCACTGTATTCTCTGGATTTGCAGCTTTTAAACATTTTCAGGAACTGCCGGAAATATGGCTGCACATTTTGGCCGTGGCCTCGCACGAAGACGCCGAGTGTTGCGCAATCGCCAGCAGCGGGCGAGAATGTGGCCTTCCAGCCCGGAGCCATGCTGCCGATCCAATATTGAAAATGCGTCTCTTCGCCAATGCCAGGATGCTCGATCTCGGCTTCAAGCGCCCAGGCGATATCCTCGGGATGGCGCATGGGTTCAAGGCCCGCCTGGCGCGCCAGAGCGGCCTTGATACCGGAGGCGTCCACCACAACCCTGGCTTCGATATCATCTAATCTGATGCCATCCTTTTCGAGGGAGACAGTTCTGCGGCTGCTGTCGAGTTCCGACATCCGGGCATTCCCTTGCATGAGCTCCACGCCGCAGCTTTCTGCCTGGCGCAGAAGGTGTTCATCGAATTTTTCACGGTCAATGAAGTAGCCCTTTGCGGGGATGGTCACGCTATGGCCGGAAGGACTCAGAATGCGCATGCCCTGCAGCTCTTTTATCAGATAAGAGCTCTCAATTTTGACGCCCGAAGGCGCTGCCATGCCCTCAAAGAGCGTATTCGCGGTATGCGAAAGGCCCTGCAGGTCCCTGTCCAGCAATACAGTCGCCGCTCCACCCTTTGCAGCAGAGGTTGCAGCCATCAAACCTGCGGACGAGCAGCCCACCACCAGAACGTCGCACTTCACAAATAGTCAATTGCAGCGAAGAATGAGATGAACTTTTCCAGACGGCATGAGATGAGAAAGACAGCGCATAGCGCCAGCAGGCTGCAGGGTATGCTGCCGCCGCATCTGGTGGTCTAAAACCAGAAGATTTACTCTCTTCATCATTGGCAGCGCCAACATGGATGAAACAAAAAGCGAGAAGTATATCGCATATGTTGGGGTGTGATCAATGGAAAAAATGCTGCCACTAATCTCTGCGATGCCAATTTGGAGGGAGAAGAGAATGTATTAAAAAATTATATATGATAAATATTTTATCTATTCATCATCCTTGTTACTTTTCTGCTATTTTTTCCAAAATTGTTATAAGCAAGTAATTTATTTGTTATTAAGATCATACTAAATGATTTATATGTATGACATATGATTGGAGAAATTATTATGAAAAATCGCCTAAGAAATGGATTTCTCATTTTAATTATCCTGGCAGCAATCAATTTTGTCCACGGAGCCGTGCCAGGAGATTTGAATGGAGATAATATTGTATCCCAGGATGAGCTGCAGAATGCAGAGAATTTATTGAAAGAAGGGAAGATCACATCCGATCAGTTGGATGAGATCAAGCACATCAAAGAAAACTATCCAAGGACGATTGTAGACATCAATAATAGAACTGTGACGATTTACAAGCCGATCAACCGAATCATAGCCTTTGGGGGTTATGACGCAGAGCTGATAGATCTTTTGGGAGATGACGAAAAAGTCGTTGGCGTGGCCAGTTGGTTTAAGGACAATGATTTCCGAAGACTGTGCCTTCCTTCGCTGGTCAAAAGGCCTGCACCAGGCGATGCCAAAACGCCCGATTATGAAGCGATAGTAAATCTCAATCCAGATGCGGTAATGTGTTGGCATTATTACACCATCAATCTGGCAGAGCAGCTCCCAAGCAACATCACTGTAATAGGTATCGATCTCATTGATCCAGCGCATTATATTGATGAAGCAAGAAAGCTGGCCTATCTTCTTGAAAGAGAGGGAAGACTTGACCAATACATTGAAAATTATTATAGCAAATATATCGATTTGATCAGCGCAAGATCAAAGGGACTTGCAGAGAATGATAGACCAAAGGTCTACTGGGAATTTCCATCGGCATATTCGACAGTTGGCAAAAAATCTTCGAGTACATCAAGAATCGAGATGTGTGGAGGAAGGAACATATTTGCAGATAGTGATTTCGACACATCTACCGTGGACGCGGAAGAGGTAGTCAAAAGAAATCCGGATATTATTATCAGTCTGGTGTCAACAAAAATCCCTGGATTGGGATACAGTGTTGATGATATGGCAAAAGCAAAAGCATTGAGGGATAGCATAATGCAGCGTCCTGAGCTTGCCAATGTCACTGCAGTGAAAAACGGGCATGTATACCTCATGAGCTCTGGCTGCAATACGGGACTTCAGCAGCCCGTAGCCCTTGCTTTTATGGCCAAGATGCTCCAGCCGAAATTATATAAAGACCTAGATCCATTATCGATAGACGAAGAGCTTATGAATGATTACCTGAACGTCAGCTTTGATGTGAGGAATCATGGCACTCTCGTATATCCATTGCCAGAGGAGAGCTGAAGATTAATTATTTTTTAATCTTTTAATTTTTTATCGGCTGCAATTTCGCCAATTTTCGCCACAAATCACGATTCATGGACTCTGACAGTTGACAAGGCAAATGGATATGAGGGTTAGTCTCTTCATTCAATGATCTTTCTGAAGCTGATCGACGCCACTGCAAATATCAGAATGTCAAAGACTATTACGGCCAAGAAATCTGCAGGGATGTTTGCCACATCTCCGCTTATCATCAGGCCCCTCACGGCGTCAACAGCATAGGTTAAGGGATTGAAGAATGCGATGGACTGCAGAATGGGAGGCATGAGCTTGATCGGGTAAAGAGCATTGCTGGCGAAGAAGAGCGGCATGATCATTGCCTGGCCTATGCCCATGAAGCGCTCTCTAGTCTTCATGAGCGAAGCCACGAAGATAGATAATGCGGCAAAGCCTCCCGATATCATAAATAGCATCAGGAATGCGGCCGCAATATAGGTGGGGTTGGAGATGAACTTCACGCCGAGCAAGATGGCTACCGGGAAGATTATCAGGGCCTGCACTACAGCCCTGACGCCTGAAGCGACAGCTCTGCCAATGACCGTGGCGTATCTGGATGCCGGAGCCACCAGCAGGCGCTTTAAAATTCCTGTCTCCCTCTCCCAGACGATTGTCAGGCCGTAGAAGACTGACACGAAGATGGTGGACTGAAGCAATACTCCTGGCGTGATGTAGTCGATGTAAGGAATGCCGTTGGTGGGGATGTCTCGCACGTGGCTCATCACAGTTCCATAGACTGTAAGCCATAGTATGGGCTGAACTGCACGTGTGTAAATCTCCGTTCTATCGTGCCTGAGCCTTCTCAATTCCAACTCAATCATGGCAAACATTTCTCGCAGCGAATTAAAAAATGTCATAGTTAATCCCAGGCAGGGGCCCCTTTTGCATTTTGAGGGCTATGCTTTCGAACAGCAGTGATCGATCCTGCATAATTTAAGAATACATCATCCAGCGTCGGCCTTGTGGTGGTGATCTTTTTAATTGAAATTCCTTTTCTCCATAGCGTCTCCATGATTTTTGGCAGAGCCGTATCTGCATCATCAATAAAAACCCTCAATTCCGAATCCGAAACCACAACATCCCGAACGCAATCCAGCGCTCTTATATCTGTCAGAGCCGTTTCATCGAGAGCATGGCTTTTCAGATCCAATAAAAGGACCTCGCTATGGAGAGAATGCTTGAGATCATTGACCGTACCGGATTTGACGATTTTGCCCCTTTTGATTATTGCAATATGGTCTGAGTAGAGATCCGCTTCATCCATGTAGTGCGTATTGAAAAATATGGTTGTTCCATACTCATTCTTAAAGAAGATCAGGTTCTCCCAGACGGCTTTTCTGGCTGAGGGGTCCAGGCCGATGGTAGGTTCATCAAGAAACAGGATCTTTGGCTTGACCAGCAGTGCACATGCGATCTCAAGCCTCCGGACCATTCCGCCAGAGTACTTTTTTACTAGACCATCAGCCATTTCTTCCAAGCCCATGATCTGCAGCGCATCTGAAATGCTTTTTTTTCTGCGACTTGAGGGAACTCCATAGATCTTGGAGTAAATTAAGAGATTCTCAAAACCGCTGATGTCAGTCCAGACACTTGTCTCCTGGGGCACGTAGCCTATCATCTTTCTGACCCAGGCATCATTTCGGATGATATCAATTCCGAAGCTGTATGCCTCGCCGGAAGTTGGCCGGAATTGAGTGGTTAATATTCTCATCAGTGTGGTCTTGCCGGATCCGTTGGGACCGAGAAGAGCGAAAACATCTGCCGCATTAACTTCCAGATCGACTCCATCCAGCGCTCTGATTTTGCCATCATAGATTTTTGTGATCTGCCTAACGTCGATTGCCAAAACCATTGTCCACCTACCAGATGCATGTTACTTTCTTCTTGACAGGATATAAAAAGATAACGAAATATCCTAAAAATTATCGAAATATATGTAAGCAATTATGAAATTTTATCTTATTGTAATACTCAATTTATGCTCTAAACGCATGCAAAGCACATGCACCTGGACAGCATATGTGCATGAATTGCACATGTACTCATCATGAGGATTTGATGTAGCCTGTTATCGTCCTCATGGAGCGGCACCCTATATTTGGTGTTCTCATCCTCTATACCTTATAGTCTAATCTGCATAGTCCCAAATGTCCGGACCTTATGAACTCCGAACAAGTTTGATAAATTAAAAAATGGAGGGAGAAAACTCCATCCACGCACACGATATGAAATTCTCCTGCCTTTCCCAATATCAAGTGGCCGGATATACAAATGTTCCTTTGTATTCCACTCCCTGGAACTTTTCCAGATATTCCTTATGCATTGCCTCCGGATCCAGATCCTTTAATTGATCCGGATTAAACCACTTAGCCAAATAGGCAAGTCCCACAAACCACCTTGGGCGGCTGGTAACCTCTGTGGTCATGAGGTACACTTTCTTGTCCTTTGCCGCACTCACCTGAGACAGCTCAGGAGCTTCAACTATGCTCTTCCAGAGAGCCTTCATCTGGGTGTCATTGGAAATGCTGTAGCCACCGGGAGAGCTCCATGTGAAGATCATCTTTGGATTCTCTTTGACCACCCACTCCGGGTCAACTGTCGGATACATGCCGCCCGTTCCACCCGTCAGGTTATGGGCAATGTTTACTCCACCGGCAAGGCCGCAAAGCATGTCCACAATTGATCCATTGGAGCCGCTCTTCCAGAGATTGCTTGATGTGTAATAGATGGGATAGACAGTTGGTCTCTTATCCTCTGGAATGGATGATATTCGCGTCTCAATCAGATCAATGGATTTGCCTGCATAGTCCGTGAACTCCTTCGCTTCGTCCTTCTTGCCGAGGATATAGCCCAACGCGGTCATTTCAGCCAGAGAATAATCCGGATAGGTAAATCCCATGCGAATTACAGCGATTCCTGAGCCTTCCAGCTTGTCCTCCAGTTTTTCAGTATCAGGAGTCCTTAAATCTGCAATGACGATATCAGGCTTGAGGCTCAATATGGCTTCGATATCCGGCTCGCTCCATTTTCCTACTGTCCGAAGATTGCCAAGTTCTGGGAAGAAATCCTTATTCGACCCCTCGACCATGGACGTGCCGATTCCAATGACCGTGTCCGTAGCCTTAACGCATCTGATTGCCTCTGCACAGGCCAGGTTTAGAATTGCGATCTTTTCGACTGGCATTGGAACTGTGACTATTTTGGCCTTGTCATAGATGGTAAAAGTCTTGAGAGTCAGATGATCCTCGGTTGAATTGATGATCTTCTGGATCTGCTTGATGTCTTCGATATCTACAATGCCGTCTCGATTCGCGTCTGCCAGCTCTGTGGCCGGACTCTTTCCTGCTATAACATCTCTTGCATAAGCGATATCTGATTCATCTATGGTGTCATCCTGATTGGCATTGCCGAATATCTCCAGGCAATATCCCGAGGCTGATGCAAGCAACATAGCTGATGCGGCCCAAATCAAGATTATTATCATGATAGCTTTTCTGTTCATATTATGCTTTGGCAAATCCATTCCTCCTTTTAAAATCCTCCAGAATATCATTGTTCATTCACATCTTCTCTAATACGTATTACGAAATGCGTATCAATTGATGTTATGATTCTTTCTGCTAATAACATTTTCTATAATAACATCTCTTATTTGTAATAAAAGGAAATGAACTCATGTATTGGGCTCAAATATGAGTTTTTTCTCTCCGTCCACAATATTGTAGAGCACTTCCGGGCTCAAACCGGATATTGGATAGTACCTTCCGCCTGACGTTTCTGCGATCTCTCGGCAGTAGCCGAGCCTCATGTCCATGAAGGAGCTTTCCACAACTTCAGTGTCGATGACAATTGTATGCACGCCAAGTTGCTTGGATCTCTCTGAGATCTCCATCAGCTCGTCTCTGATCTTGCCGCCCATTCCCACATTGGCCCTGCCATCGGATATGAGGACCATCATGGGCTTGGTCTCAGAGTCCTTTCTCAGCTCTCCTTGCAGGAGCTGCAGGCCCCTGGAAAGGCCAGCGGAAAGCGGTGTCTTGCCGCCCGTAGGAAGCTCTCGCAGGCAACCTAAAGCCAGGTCCACGCTGGAGCAGAGCGGCAAAATTAGCTCTGCATCCTTGCCCTTGAAAGCCACCATTCCGATCTTATCCCTCTTCTGGTATGAGTCAACAAGCATAGAGAGAACAGCACCCTTGGCGCTCTCCATCCTCTGCATGGAGCCCATGGAGCCGCTGGCGTCCACCACGAAGAGAACCACGGCTGAGGTCTTTCCAACCCGCTCCTTCTCTCGAATATCCTCGCCCTTCACCTTGATGGCATTGGGGCCAAATCTGACCTTTTGGTATGGAGCAGCAGCTCGAATGGTGGCGTCGATGGCGATGTCTTTGCCCTCCTGGGGCATCCTCTGGCGCAGATACCGGCCGCGGTTACGCAGGGCGAGGGTATTCATTCTCCTGCCACTGGTCTTGCGGCGCGGTATTCTGTCCCTCTTGCGGGGCATATTTATCTGGCGAACATCGATGGGGGAGCCTATCTCGAAGACCTGCTCCTGAGGCTGAGTGGCCTCGGTCTGGTCTGTGTCCTTCTGCTCGTCAGGCTCCTGGGGCTGCTGCTCTTGTTCTTTTTGTTGCTTGGGATTTTGCTGCTGGTGTTCGTGCTGATGCTGCTCAATCGACTTTTCCATCTTCTCCTTGTTCAGGGTAGGCGGCTCGAAGGGCCTGCTTCTCATCCTGTGCGCCAGGGCCAGCTCCATGGCCTTCTTCACATCCTCCTGGTTGACCTCCACCCTGCCATCAAAGGCGGCTATGGTCTTGGCGGTCCTGGTGATCACAATCTCCGCCCGATGCGTCTTGACTCCAAGGTCGATGCAGGTTGAAGCGACAGCGCGCAGGAGATCGTCGCTCATGCTGACTTGCCTGAGGAGCCGACGTGCCCGGGATATCTTCTCCTTCATCTCTGCCTGGCCTATCTGGCTCCTTTCAGTGAAACCATCAGGATCGGCATCAAAGGCTTCCGCCATCTTGGCGATCTGCATCCTCTGGTCGATATCATCTATGCCCACAACGCTTACCTGCAGCCCGAATCGATCCAGAAGCTGAGGCCGGATCTCTCCCTCTTCAGGGTTCATGGTTCCCACGAGAATGAATTTGGAGGGATGAGCTACAGATACCCCTTCCCGCTCCACGATATTTACTCCCATGGCAGCCGAATCCAGGAGTACATCGGCCACATGATCGTCCAGCAAATTAACCTCGTCAATGTAGAGTATTCCGCGATTGGAGGCTGCGAGTATTCCAGGTTCGAGGGCCTTGATGCCTTCCTTGATAGCTCTCTCGACATTCAACGATCCCACAACTCGGTCTTCTGTTGCCCCCAAAGGAAGGTCGATCACCGGTGTCTTTCGCTCGATTTCGTTTATCTGGTTCATTTGACTCTTCACTAAGCACAGGTCGCACATATCCTCAGGATTTCTGGGATCGCAATTGAATGGGCAATCTTCAACTACCGGAATATTCTCAAGGAGGTCGGCCAGGGCACGCACAGCAGTCGATTTGGCAGTGCCCTTATCGCCCCTGATCAGGACGCCCCCTATGCGTGGATTAATCGCATTCAGAATCAGGGCGAACTTCATGTCGTCCTGCCCAACAATGGATGTAAATGGTATGGTTTTTCGCTTCAAGTGGTGCATTGTCATCGCCTTTTTAGAATAGCTTAATGCATACGTATATAAGGCTTTACATTGTATTAAAAAGTGTTAATTTTTTAATTAATTTGGTACATTTTGTATCAAAATTTTATTAAGTAATAAAATAAATTTGCAATTATTATACCTTTTGAGGCTGGTCGATGTCCGTTAAATCATGATCAATGGATCATGAGGTACACGGGAAAAGTCTATTTTGGCCATGGTATTTCCAAAATAATGAACTCGTATCTAAATGATGTTTAAAAATGATAAATTATAAAGGATATTATGATGAAGTATTACTAATTACAAAAGACTTATTAATAAGAGTATACATGAGCAGATTTCAAAGATCGAATTTGGGGAATTTGGCATGAAGATTTTCTATGGTTTAGCTAATGGTTTTCTTCCTCTTCTGTTTTCAGGGGATGGCTGCCGCCTTCCGGAAGATCGCGGCTTTTGGAGATACCTTTGTAGAAGATATTGCAGCCCGAGATGTAAATTTAACGAATCGCAAGGAACATTGCACATTCTGGGGCATTAAATGTCGCTAGAGTATTCCAGAAAAAAACCAAACGCGAACATTGGTGCGGTATATCAGAAATTCATTGACCGAAAGATGCATTTCCTCATTTTGCTAATTTTGGTCATAATTGCATTGGCAGGCTATGCTGCCACGCGAGGCTCAGCAGATATCAGCGTTATGGAAGTCTATACAACTATCCTGGCCAAGTTCCTGCCCGGCACTTTTCAAACCACCTGGTTTTCGGACACCATTGTATGGGGCTTACGGCTGCACAGGATCCTTCTGGCCATTGTGGGAGGGATCGGCCTGTCCATTGCCGGTGCCGTCATGCAGGGAATCCTAAAAAATCCCCTGGCGAGCCCTTTCACCTTGGGCATCTCATCTGCAGCGGGCTTTGGAGCGGCCATGGCGATCGTCATGGGCGCCGGCTTTGTTGGCGGCGAATGGCTGATCGTGGGAAATGCCTTCGTCTTCACTCTGCTTGCCTCTTTCGCAGTTTATGGACTGGCAAAGTACAAGGGCATCACGCCTGAGACCATGATCCTGGCAGGCATCGCAATAATGTATCTATTCCAGGCATTGACAAGCTTCCTGCAATATGTTGGCCATGCCGAGCAGGTGCAGGAAGTTGTATTCTGGATGATGGGCTCACTTGGCAGATCCTCCTGGGATAAGGTCTGGATCGTCACAGGTGTCATTGTCATCTGCTTTCCCTATATTCTCCTCAAATCCTGGGATATCAATGCCCTGGGGACCGGAGATGAAACCGCGAAGAGCCTGGGTGTAAATGTGGAGAAAACGCGCGTGATCTGCATGATGCTGGTCTCGTTCATCACCGCCAGCGTGATCTGCTTTACGGGCACTATCGGGTTCATCGGTCTGGTCGCGCCTCACATAACCAGGATGGTGATCGGCGGAGACCACAGATTTTTGTTTCCTGCCTCTGCCCTGATAGGAGCAATTCTGCTCCTGGGCGCAGATACCCTGGCCAGAACAATCCTGGCGCCTGTGATCCTTCCGGTGGGCATCATGACATCCTTCCTGGGAGTGCCTTTCTTCATCTACCTCTTCATGCGCCGAAAGAAGGTGTTCTGGTGAGCTGACTGGTGGGGCCCTCAGAAAACTTTTTTGAGGAGGGAGAAGGGCTTCTGCATTTTGCAGGAACCATTTTTTATCTTGGTTTTTATATTATTTTTGGCTTCAAGTCTTGCTTGGACATATATCCATTCTTGCTATTAAGTTGCAGATAACATAATTGCAGTTTTCATCATATTTTTTGTAACTATTTTCTCTATAGATGATACTAAGTCATACGATTTGCAGCAAGATTTATAAATAGGGATCTTGACTTAGCCCACAACTAACATCAGACAAAGAGGGATTGTTTAATGCCATCAAAGGCTCTGTGGAGCTATCTAGCCGTCATCTTGTGCATCATTATGACATCTCTTCCGGCTGCAGCCGAGGATGCCAGGTATCCGATGACGATCACCGATTCCGCCGGTCGGGAAGTGACCATTTTCATGCCGATTCAGAGAATAATTCCGCTCAATACGAATGCTGCTGAGGTCGTTTCCATGCTCAAAGCTGTGGATAGAGTTGTAGCAGTAGATGCGGATGAGAAGACGAAGAGTGAGATGCCAAAGGAGCTTAAGAAGAAACAGACCGTTGGCAAATGGAGCGATCCGGATTATGAGATGATCGGCGAGATAGCAAAAGGTGCAGGAGACACAATTGCTCCGGATATTCTGGTCATCACTTATCCAGAAGCTGATAAGCCCTATGGAGCCCTTGCCGTGGAGAAGGGCCTTTCATCCTTCAAGAACATCACCGTCGTCGGATTCAAGCTCTCTCGCCCGGAGAATATGAGCGAGGAGATAATGAAGATCGGAATCCTCCTGGGCGAGGAGAAAGAAGCCGAGAACTATATCGAATGGTATGAAGGCCATAAGAATGAGATCAAAAAGGCTGTCCAGGGCAAGGTCCGCCCCAGGGTCTATGTGGAGGTCTATAATAACGGGGCGGGATTAGGTGCCTTGCCCTCAGTCGGAAAAGCTTCGGCCCTATTCAATCAAATCGATTTTGCAGGGGGACACAATATATGCAGCAATTTAAAGGATATGTCGCCCAAGGTCGATTGGGAGTGGGTTACGACTCAGAATCCTGATGTGATAGTCAGCTTGCAGTCCACGGACAACATCGGATGGGAGAAGGCGCCAAGCACCGACAGCATAAAGCTGGAGAAGGTGAGAAATGAGATCATCAGCCGTCCAGGAGCATCGGCCATTTCGGCTGTGAAGAACGGACGGGTCTATGTTGTAAGCGGAAGCCAGTTCTACGGTATGGACAGCATCGTTGGCATAGGATATTTCGCAAAGCTATTCCATCCTGAAGTTGACCTAGACCCTGAGCAGATCTACAAGGAATACCTTGAGCGCATGGGAGTTGAATATCCAAAAGAACGGATCTTGATCTATCCCAACTGACAGCGATGAAATTGGATGTTCCGGAGATCATGTGAATTGAATGACACATAAGTCAAATCAATATTTATTATTTTTTTATTTTATTATAATTAACTGACAAAGCTTAAGCACAGCAATAAAGCCTCATCATAGACCTGCACAGTTATTCTTAACATAATTCTCAAAAAATTTATAATACAAAATAGCACGCTTTTAGATATACTTATAAATAATAAGCACGAATTGACGCAGGTTATAGCAAACAATGCGTCAAGCAAAACGAGGAGGGATTATTCAATGCCGTCAAAAGCTCTGTGGAGCTGTCTAGCCGCCATTTTGTGCATCATTATGATGTCACTTCCATCGCCTGGAGAGGAGACCAAATACCCCCTGACTATCACCGATTCAGCCGGTCGTACAATCACCATTCCCATGCCGGTGCAAAGGATCATCGTCCTCAGCACAGATCATGCAGAAGCAGTGACCATGCTCGGGGATGCGGACAAGATCGTAGGTGTCAGCGATAATTTAAAATCGAAGACAGAATACTTCCCTAACTTAAAGAACAAGCAGGGCGTGGGCAAATGGAATGAGGTGAACTTCGAGATGATAAGCGAGATCGCTCGCCAGGGAGATGAGATCGTTCCCGATATCATCGTTATCGCCTACACCTATCCCGATCAGCCTTATGGGGCCTCAAATGTGGCCAAGGGGCTCAAGCCCTTCGAAAACATCACTGTAGTCGGCCTGGATTTCTACAAGCCAGAGAACCTCACCCAGGATGTGAGAATATTGGGACAGATCCTGAACAGAAACGATGAGGCCCAAAAGTATCTGGATTGGCTGAATAGCAGCCGCAAGAAGGTCACTGATGCCATCGAGGGAGAGAATATTCCCAAGGTCTACTTCGAGAGCAATAACAAGGGCGGGCTTGGAGCACTCGCAACTTACGGCATGGGCTCAGGGATTAATGAGATGATCAAGCGCTCTGGTGGATTCAATATCGCAAAGGATCTCAAAGAGATGTATCCCAAAGTGACATGGGAGTGGGTCATTACCAAGAATCCTTCTGCAATTGTAAGAATACAGTCATCAGATAAATTCGGATGGGACGAACCTGTATCTCAGGACACGGTGACTTTGGAAGGTATCAGGAACGAGATTGTGAGCCG
>CABMDX010000219.1 GCA_902385025.1 uncultured archaeon
GCCAGGTTGCCGGAAGGCTGCAAGTTAGGAATGTTCTTGAATCGCATGGAGACAGAATTAAATGATAGAAAAAGAATGTAAAACTCTGGTGGGAGTATATAAAGTCCAAACATTCGGGACTCTACATCGTTATCGTTGACATAAAAAACAGTTTCGCTATTGTCTCTTGCATTCAGTATGATATCTATTGATACTATTTATTCTATTTTGAAAGAGTTTTAAAATAGGCTGCACCAATAGACAATGGCTTGCAATATTTGTATGCGGAAAACATGAGGTGATGAGATTGGCTCTGGGAATTGCTATGCTCAAGGTTCTTCCGGGAAAGGAGCATGTGGTCTATCATGCTTTGAGGTGCAGAGAGGGCATTCTTTACGTATGCACTGTATTTGGCGAATATGATTTCATGCTGATTGCTCAGGCTGAAGGCCTGAACGAATTGCATTGCCTTATAAACGGCATTGATGAAATTGGTGGTGTTATCGCAACCCAGATGGTGCTCATAAATCGCAATGATGAAATGCTTGCACTGGCATGCTAGGCGATTAGCCCGTGTCTAACAGATCTATACCTCTATTGTCCTCGTCGATTGTATTTGGAAAAGAAATATAGCCGAGCCAGGCGAATTACATATCTGAGGGCACTCTGCCCTCAACGGCACCAAAAACAACCATCCTGGCCTCCTTGGTGAGGACTGCCTGTGATTTCTGCAAGGTGCCGCATTGGCCTGGCAGATTTGCCTTTCGAGCTAAAGCGCTTGTCAGGAATCCTGGCTTTCTATCTCTCGAGGCCCTGCCAGAATCCCCTAATTGCCATCTACTCAAAATAGATATCGTTTTGCCAATATCATAGTGGTCGTATCTTATCTCTGTGGAGTTGGAAACCTGTCTGATCGGACTTCTTGCCCAATCCCGGCTGCAAAGTTATCCATGACCTTTTCCAGGAGGCTGTGAATCTTCGGCACCTCATTTGCCCTGAGGTCCGAAGGCATTAACGGCAGAGCGATCATCACAGCGGCATCCGTTTGTATAGAGGCTATCGGACTCCTAATGCGCCTTGCTCTCTCTATCTCACTGCGAATGTCTGCAATACTGCGAAGCATAGCCTTCAGCTCTTCTTTGCCCTGTGATGGTGCTTCGTTCCTGGAGTTCATCTCCCAGGCATTCAGGACCGCATAGGCCAAATCGGCACCAAGGCCCTCAGGAATATTGACTGTCTTAATCAGGTCCAATATCATGCCAAGTTTAAGGGATCTGACATCCCCCACTCTTGCCGCCAGCCCCTCTCGATCCAGGACTGCTTCATAGTATTCGAGAAGGCCAAGCAGATTTTCTCCATTTTGGGGGCTTTCACAGCCAATTGCTTCAGACATCCTTTTCCTCCAAATTCCAAAAATTATATTTATCAATCACACATGTTAGATGCTCAATTGCTTCAGAAAATATGAAAAATATCATGGATATAGGATGCAAATATCGAAAGAATCCCAAAAAACATGCGATGGTTGCGGACGAAGACGCATCTCCTCTCAAAAATTGAAATCCATTGGGAGAATCTTCCATGTTGCCCTTCTTTTGAGTCAAAACGTTTAACACGTTTTTGTATTCGAATTAATCAGATATATGTCTTGTCTTATTAATCTATATGCATCTATTTTGTGAATAGGATCTATATATTTTTGGAACATTTGCTATGTTCATGGCGCATCTTCAAATACAGTCCTTCTTTGAAGTGCCATAAAAAAGGATTATAATTGGTTGATGCCGGAGATATCGCTCGATGGAGGCAGAGGATACCTGCCAGCATCAACCGCTCTTTTTTTATCATCACGATAAACAGGCACCATGCGCAGTCAGTAGCTTCTTGGGAACTGAGCCTGAGTGGGTGCCTTGAAGCAGGTGCAGTCGAAGATGCCCTTCGTGCTCTTCCCAAGGTATCCCTGATCTTTCGAGGTCATGCTGCTAAATCCTCCATAACAACAGGGCAGCCAATCATCACTTGATTGCTTCAAGTAGTAAGGCACGTCAAGTGTGATGTTCCTCTCGATGTGATAGGTTCCGAAGAAATCCTCATCGATGTCTATGGACGGTTCCTTCCAGCCGACTGTAAACAGCACATCATCGCCCGTCAGTCCGGTTCTTCCAAGAACATAAGAAAACTCCTTGCCTGCTTTCAAAACTCCGATATGTGCCTTTCCATCAGTCACATCTTCATTTATGTTCATTTTGGTGTACCCATCGCCTTTCTTCTCAGGGTCATAGGTGTAGTTGAATACCTCTTTGGCAGTAATCTCCAATTCCTTATTCAGGGCGTGAGCATATTCAACCTCATGGTGCATGCTGGTACCCGCGCGATAGTTCCGAGCCCAGGTCTTCTCCTTGAGCAAGGAGCTGTAATCAAGCGGGCTTGCAGCATAGTAGCCGTTTCCAACTGCAATTCTCATAGGTGCATAGGTCATGACGTTATCTTCCTTGAACTGGATGCAGTTCTGGTCGAAATCATTGTAGTCGGAATAGGCATTATGCGTCCTGCGGGACAAATTCTGATATGTTAAAACGGCCTCATTATTTATGGAACCGCTACCATGTGCATAGTTCTTCAGCTCGACATTCCCTGCTTGTGCATACATATAGTTCATGGAGTAGCCGTTACCCTGCGTATTTGCCTCATAGCTGAACGATGTATTCTCCTCCTCAAATCCAATTGGGTTTGAAGCAGTCGCGGGCCATATCGGAGATGCCGCCTTGCATCCCCCTGCGAGCGTGATTAGAATCAGCGCAATCGATATTGTCAATAGTGCCTTTTTCAGATCAATCGGCCCGGAAAAGGCAGATAGTTTTTCTCCAATCCAATTTGTCACCCTACATCACCTGAGTCCAATAGCTGGGCCAATGCAGCATACTCAAATATATATAAATTATCTTTATAGAAAATTGATTGAATATACCATTCGTGTTCATACGGTCGACCAATTACATATTAGCGCATTACAACGAATATTGTCTTCTATTTTTTCTATTTCGCAAAAGATTACATATGTTGTCGGCCCCTGGATGCGGCGGTGGTATTATGATAAAATTAGCGACTGTATTATGTCTTGCCCTCATTATAGGGTCGGTCGCCACAGCCTCTGCTGCAGAGAAGATAACAGTCACAGGATCAACGACTGTTTTGCCCCTGGCAGAAGCTGAGGCTGAAGCGTATAACGGTCAGCAGACAGATTGTCAGATAACGGTCACTGGCGGAGGAACAGGCGCAGGTATCACTGCTGCAGGTGAAGGCAGAGCTGATATTGCCATGGCTTCCAGAGAGATCAAAGACTCGGAGAGAAGCAAATACAGCAAGAACAACTTTCAGCAATTTTTCATCGGCTATGATGGCATCTGTATTGTTGTCAGCAAATCCATTTATGATGCGGGTGTCAAAGCCATCACGAAAGAACAGCTCAAGAATATCTATGCCGGAAAGATCAAGAATTGGAAAGAACTCAATGGTCCTGATAAGGATATTTACGTAGTCGCCAGAGAAGATGGATCGGGGACCAGAGATACTTTCAATGAGCTGGTTATGGGCTCTACTACAACCGAAACTCCGGGGGTAAGCACTGTTGCCCAGGGCAACTCCGAAGTCAAGACTGCAGTAACTGGTAGCGATAAGGCAATTGGCTATGTTGGCTTCAGTTATGCTAAGGGCGGGGACTTGGGTGTATTGAAGTATGAAGACGTTATGCCCGCCGTGGAAAACATAAAGAGCGGTTCTTATCCACTGAATCGGCACCTTTACTTCTATACCTGGGGGCAGCCCACCCCATGTGCTCAAAAGTTCATTGATTTCGTTTTGAGCACGCCAGGGCAGAAGATAGCTGAGGAAAATGGATTCATACCATTATAAAGCGCCTGAATTCTTATATATCTCACACTTTTTTTGTATAAAAAATGTCTTTTAGAATGAAGACTATAGATTATATACCTAATTGGGTTGTATTGTGTATATGCCTTGATGTATAGTCTATTTTGGTTAGCTATACATACCCCATCACCCGTTCATCCGTCCGGTGAATTCAATTGAGGAAGCTCTTTAGTGCTCTATTGATTGCCCTGATTGTAGGGGCAATTGGCACCTCGATGGTGATGGCAAAGGAGACTGTCAGAGTCTCTGGATCAACTACGGTCTTGCCTCTGGCTGAAGCTGGTGCAGAGGCATTTAATGGTGAGCAGTCTGGCTATCAGGTGCTCGTAACCGGTGGCGGAACTGGCGTGGGAATCAAGAATGCTGCCGAGGGCAACTCGGAGATCGGCATGGCCTCTCGTGAGGTTACAGCAGGTGAGCAGAGTCAGTTCGGCGACAAGTTCAAGGAGAATGTAATCGGCTACGACGGCATAGTAGTCGCTGTGAGCAAGCAGATCTACGATTCCGGCGTGAAATCCCTCACCAAGGATCAGGTCAAGAAGATTTATTCAGGAGAGATCACGAACTGGAAGGAGCTTAATGGTCCGGATAGTGAGATATTGGTCATTGCCCGGGAGCAGGGCTCCGGCACCCGTGATACCTTCAATGAAGACATCATGGGCGATAAGGGCGCTGAAACCCCAGGCGTCAATACTGTGGGCAGCAGCAATGCCGAGATAAGAACGGCAATAACCGGCAGCAACAAAGCCATAGGCTATCTTGGATTCAGCTATGCAGAGGATGGCTCTGTTGGCGTCATAACTCTGGATGGCGTCAAGCCTTCGACCGAAACCATAAAGGATGGCAGCTATGAGCTCAACCGCAAGCTGTATTTCTACACCTTCGGCGATGCCAAGGCTGGCGCAAAGGCATTTATAGATTTCATGGTTGGGCCGAAAGGCCAGAAGGTCGCTGAGGAGAACGGTTTCGTACCTCTTTAGATTGACCATATTTCCTTTTTGTCTTTTTTTCTCAAACCTGGCATTCTGATGGGCGGAGACCACTCAACAGGCTGTAAATAGCGATATCAGGTCTCGATCTTTTTATGGTCTTATTTTCAGAGCATATCTTTGATTATCTGTGCTCTTTCGAACAAATCCTTCGCACCGATCTCTATCGATTCCCTGCCAGACCGTACAGCTCAATAAGTCTATTTTCCTGCCATATTGTATTTGCCAAATGAATATATTTACCTTCCATCTAAAGTCTGTTGGGCAGCCTGGAGGCCCCTCGGACAAGCAGGCCTCCATGACTTTGAGAATCGTTGGATCTCCTTTCGGGCCACACCACTCGGCCCTCACTCTGGGCTGCCCATTAAAGGATGCTGGCATTCTGCCCTCCGATACACTCCATCTGGAATTATTAGCCCTTCATGGGCAAGGGTAGTGCCAGCTACCCAACTATATAGTTTTATAAAATAACTTCTTAGAAATTGCGTCGCTATTAAGAGTGCTTTTTGCAGCCCTAAACACATTCTCCTGCGCTTATTTCTATATACTTTCAGTTCCTGAACATATTGTGCTTCAAACATATATAACAATATATTCTATTTCGATCGAATTTATACTGTGTCAGTGATTCACAACAGCCCATTGGAGGAACTCGATGAAATTTGAGACGATCTTCATTGTGGCCGTTATCATCCTTTTCTGCACACCTTTTATTGCATTCGCAGAGGATCGGGCCAATAATTGTGACGGAGCGATCAATTTCGCAGTCCTAAGCGATCTTCACATGGGACTTGACGAGACGAATAACACCTATAAGATGTTTCATTATAACGAACAGATTCTCCGGGACGTTGTAGCCGAGATCAATTCCATGAATAACCTCAGCTTCGTTCTGATATCTGGAGACCTCACCAAGGATTCAGAGCCCTACAACCATCAGAAGGTAATTGAAATCTTGGGACGCCTGAAGGTTCCCTATTTCATAACACCTGGAAATCACGACGTTGCCAAGAGAGGACTCGCGTCCGGTGCCTGGGGCACCGAAGATCTAAGGAAAAACTATCTCATGCCCTGGCATAACGACAGCCTTTCCTTCAGTGTCGATCCCGTACCGGGTCTGCATCTGATCTCATTGGATTCCGCTTCAAACGAATCGCACTTTGACGATTGGGGTGGCGCGGTCTCCGAAGAGGACATGCGGTGGCTGGAAAATGATCTGGCAGAAAATGCCAATAAAACCACTATCTTGATGACCCATCACGCTCTGAACCGGCGAACGGGTATATCTGATAAGCTGTACTATGTAGATAATGCAGACCGATTAAAGCAACTGCTCGATAAATACGGTGTCTGCCTGGCCA
>CABMDX010000220.1 GCA_902385025.1 uncultured archaeon
CTGACAAATAGCTGAGATCACGCTCACCACTGTAAGCTATCCAATTGGTATTTGTTACCCAAGAGATGGCAGAGTTCACAGCCCAATCCCATCTGAAAGAGCTAACACCGTGGGGATTTAAGGGGAGCACACCCTGCAGCGACAGGATCACGAATGCAAATACAACCCCCAGGATCTCAAAGCCCATCAGCGTTCCGACATATTTCTTCCAGGTCATCTCGCTATTCTCATTGATGCCGCATACCCTGTAGATTCTCCGCTCTATGGGACGTAAGAGGGGAGTAAGCAGATTTGGCTCTCCTTTGAAGACCTTTGCAAGGTGCCACCCGTAGGGAAATGCCAGTATCAGAGTTATGACTATTAAGGCAAAGTATGCCAATTCCTGCAACATTTTATATCGTCCTCATAGATGACTGTAATTTCCATTATCTCGGCCTGAATGAACCATAACCAACAGATCTGTGAATATTGATTTCTGATTTGCTGAGGTTTAGATCTGGTTCCGTTTTCTTGTTCCTCAAGATGCCCAGCCCCCACCAAAAAAAACCATCACTACAATCCACCATAGAATGAAAAATGCTACAATTATCGCTATGCCTTCGATTATTTGCTTTCCTTCGGATTCTGAAATCGCCCTTAAATCAGCGATCATCTTGGCATCTTCGTCGCTCGTTGTAGGCACTTCAATCGCCTCGTTCCGCCGGACCTATTCGCATTTTGTTGCCTCAGAAATTATATTGCATAGAAAATTATTTTTCCCATCCTGACAATAAGAACTGTGATAGACCAGAGTTCACCGGGTACGTTGGCCCGATGAAAAATCGCCCAAATCTCTCTGATATCCAAGAGCCAGCATAAAGAAGGCGATCACACCAACACATCCTCTACCGATCAATGTGCACGCAGCATTGAATTGATCCAGGATCGCAGTTGGTTCAGCCTTCCCCATACCAGAGATTTTGCTCAAACTCAATCCTTCCAGGAGTAATTCGAAGAGACCATCCTACAAATCCTCCTTGAGCCGCGATGCTTGTGAGTCTTGATATATAATCATTCCTAATCTACAGTACTTTTCTTTAATTGTTTATCTAAAAATCGCTATCTTGTGAAGTATCATAAACTATATGATTACTTCTTAATGAACGGATTGTTCATAATCCATATTTGAGTTCATACTCTATATGAATTGCCCATAAATGTTGATAAAAGCATGAGTAGCCATCTATTGCTCAGGCGGGATTTCAGAACAAATCACCAATGATCAACAATAGCTTAATTATACGAATGTTGCCATAAGTAATGCTGTAAATTGTGACGATTTTTTCCTCAAATTATTTTCAAAAAACAATATCGATAGATGCTTCATAAGATGTATGATAATTTCACAACTAACAACGATTTCGCAATCCACATTGAAATTCATATTCGATATGAATCTTTCATAAAACCAATTAAAAGAATACAGTAGGCCCTTTCCATGTATAGTTGAGCCTATCAGGATCGCCCATAATATTCAGATTGTAATATTGCAAGGCAAAGATCAGCTCAATCTTGTTTATCGAGGAGTGATCCTTTGAAGGCTCCAGGTAAGAGCTCAGCTATGGTGGCCATTGCTGCATCGCCCTTCAGGTTGGCCATTACAACCTTGATATCGTCCCCGAACTCGATTAACATCTGCCGGCATGTCCCGCAGGGAGATAGCGGCCTTGGAGTGTCACCGATGACGGCCAAGGCTTCGAACTCCCTCTCACCGGATGCCACTGCCTTGGCTATGGCAGCCCGCTCTGCACAAATGCCCACTCCAGATGAGGCATTTTCTATGTTTCCGGCTGAGTATATCATGCCGCTTTTTCCCTTAATTGCAGCTCCAACTCTGAAGTTCGAATAAGGTGCATAGGCATATTCTCTGGCACTAATCGCTTCCTTGATCAGGGTGTCATAGCATCCGGTATATGGATGCGGCCCGCTCTGCAGCGCTCCTATGTACATGCACTCGTTCGGCGGAATGCCGGGTATCTCGCGTTGCAGTCCTTCAACGACCCTGACAGGCGCATTCCTTATTATGGCCGCAGGTATTCCCTCGTCGCCCTCGCCCATAACGATCTGGGCCGCTGAGACAAGGTTATCGGCTACCGCCTTTCTTGTAATCATTAGGGGACGGCCGTACAGATCCATCTGGCCCCGGGCGTCCTCCACAGGCTCAATGCCAATGCAGCCCAGAGCCACTCCGACACATCCGAGGCGCAGTGGGTGGGTGCGGCTGTCGCCTATGATCACTCCAATCCTCACTCCTTGGGCCAACCTGTCGTGTATTATAGAAGCGGATCTCTGGGGATCGGCCGGGAAGAGCACAGCGTAACCCGGTGGAGCATTAGAGTGGTCAATGCCTGCATTTGGATAGAGGAATCCCTTGTTCATGGTCAGGACCACCCCGGGAATGCCTCCAACAATCTCATCGGCCTCTCTAAGGATCAGCTCCATGTCCCTGGGGTCCTTGGAGTACCTGGCGGCCAAGTCGCACGCAAGCCTTCCAGGCAATACCTCTTCCAGGTTC
>CABMDX010000221.1 GCA_902385025.1 uncultured archaeon
GGATACGGCCTTGGCCGCGGACTTGAGAGCCTCGGAAACCACCTCTCCGTCACCAAGTTTGATGGAACGGGAAAGCTCGGAGAGAGGATGGCCTTTGCACTTGAGTGTGAAGCCCTTGTACCAGCCGAAGGGAGCGCGCACAACCTCATAATCCCCGGACAGCGCCTCTTGCATGCCCTTAAGGATCCTTATGGCTGCTGCCGGCGCCGAGAGATTGGGGCTGAGGTGAGCATAGGGGTAGAGCATGATGCGTCCGGCATGAACCTGCCCTGCTAAATCCGAGACCTGCTTTGCGCCTTCCGCAATAACCGCTTCGGGGTCGTCCTCATCGAACTTCTCCACAGCGATAAAGGCGCAAAGGGCCTCTTCCAGCCTGCCCTTCTTGGCCGAGTCTTCGACTTCTTCTGCCATTCTTGTAGGCTTTTTGGCCTCAAATTCGATATAATCGGAATGAATCAGGAGTAATTGCAATAGAGGTCACCCGAAACCAGCCAAAGAGATAAATGTGGATGTAATTCAATGTTTCCATGGAGCCGCATCAAAAAGTCTTTAGCCTGGCAAATCCTCTATGCTGGGGATGTTCAACAAGATCCTGATCTCCAATCGGGGTGAGATCGCTATCCGAGTGATGCGGGCCTGCCGGGAGCTTGGCATCTCCACCGTGGCCGTCTACTCCGAAGCAGACAAAAATGCCCTCTTTGCCAAGTATGCAGATGAGGCCGTGTTCATCGGACCGTCTCCCTCCTCTCAAAGTTACCTGAAGATC
This sequence comes from uncultured archaeon, assembly GCA_902385025.1. Lineage (GTDB taxonomy): Archaea > Halobacteriota > Methanosarcinia > Methanotrichales > Methanotrichaceae > Methanothrix. The sequence goes on from CABMDX010000221.1 coordinate 767, forward strand.
GAGAATATCATCAAAGCAGCCCTTGAGACCGGAGCCGATGCGATTCATCCCGGCTATGGCTTTCTCTCGGAGAACACTCGCTTCGCCTCGGCCTGCGAGGAGAACGGAATCGTATTCATCGGGCCGCCGTCTTCGGCCATCGACGCCATGGGCTCGAAGATCACTGCCCGCCAAACCATGAAAGAGGCAGGCGTGCCGATTGTGCCCGGCATCGAGGAGGGCATCAGCGACCCGGATGAAGCTGCAAGGATTGCAGACGAAATAGGCTATCCGATCATTCTCAAGCCTGCCGCCGGTGGGGGCGGGATTGGCATGAAGATCGTCCAGAGCAGCGAGGAGCTGCAGCCGGCTCTGACGTCATCTCAATCCGTAGCCCGCAATGCCTTTGGGGACGACACCATTTATATCGAAAAGTACCTGACTGAGCCCCGACATATCGAGTTTCAGATCCTGGCAGACAAAAGTGGAAAGACCATCTATGTCTCAGACCGCGAGTGCTCCATCCAGCGCCGCCATCAGAAGCTCATTGAGGAGTCCCCCTCACCGGTCATGACAGAGGAGCTGCGTGAAAGGATGGGCTCAATCGCAGTCAAAGCCGCCAAAGCTATCGGCTATGTGAGCGCCGGCACTGTGGAATTCATGTATTCTCGCGGCGACTTTTATTTCCTGGAGATGAACACGCGTCTGCAGGTAGAGCATCCCATCACGGAGATGGTTACGGGCGTGGATCTGGCCAAGGAGCAGATCATGGTGGCAGCGGGCTATCCCCTGGGCTATGATCAGAGCGACATGCAGATACGCGGCTGGGCTATCGAATGCAGGATCAATGCAGAGGACCCCTTAAACGATTTCTCGCCTGCTCCCGGAAAGATCAAGAGGTATCGGAGCCCTGGCGGCCCGGGCATAAGAGTGGACAGCGGAGTTTATACCGGATACGTCATCCCGCCCTATTACGATTCTCTGATCTCGAAACTGGTGGCCCATGGCAAGGACCGCAAAGAGGCCATTGCCAGGATGGAACGCGCTCTATACGAGTACATCATTGTGGGAGTTAAGACCAACATCATCTTCCACAAAGCCGTTCTGCGCAATGCGAGATTCAGAAGCGGTGACATCAATACTCACTTCATCAAGGAGGAGAATATCGCTGAGGCAGTCAAGGCCGTGGCAGTCGAGGACTATGAGAAGGGCAAATCTCTGGCTTCGGCCCTGGGTGCAGATACCCGTCAGATTGCAGCCATCTCCGCTGCCGTAGGCTCCTACCTGAGCCAGCAGAAGGCTGGGGAGAAGAGCTGAGGGTGGCCTCGCAAGAGATCCTGGGCTTCCTCGTTAGCGGCGAGTGGGTATCCGGAGAGGAGATGGCCACGAGGTTGGGAGTCTCGCGTGCCGCCATCTGGAAGCAGATCAGGAGCCTACGAAAGAGAGGATACGGGATAGAATCATCCACCAAGAGAGGCTATCGTCTGGCAAAAAGACCCGATATTCTGGATGCCGGGCTGATCCGCCTGGGTCTTAAGACCAAATGGCTGGCAAAAGATCTGAGATGCTTATCTGAGGTCACTTCCACCAACGAGGTGGCCAGGTCCATCGCCCGAGATGCGGCTTCTGGCACCGTCATCCTGGCTGAAACCCAAACACGGGGAAAAGGAAGGCTCTCCCGGTCCTGGACATCACCGCCGGGTGGCATCTGGATGAGCCTGATCTTAAAGCCCAAAATACCTCTCGCAGGGGCTTATCAAATAAACATGGCTGTCAGTGTCGCCGTCTCCAAAGCCATCCATGGGGTCACGGGCCTTGCGGCAGGCATCAAATGGCCCAATGACCTGCTGATCCGGGAAAAGAAGATTTGTGGCATACTCACCGAGGTCAGCGCTGAGATGGACCAGCTGGATTATGCCATCGTGGGCCTGGGCATCAATGTCAATGTAGACCTATCCGGCTTTTCCGAGGAATGGAGAACCACTACACTCTCAAATGAGCTGGGCCATGATGTCTCTCGCAGCGAGCTGATTTCCAGGATTCTTCTGGAGATTGAAGAAGCACTGGAGATGATGGGTTCAAGGGAGCTGCATGAAGAGTGGCGCTCTCGCTCCGTTACCGTGGGCAAAAGGGTGCGCATCTCCTCTGCCTCTGGTGAGTTTGTGGGTGAGGTTATGGATCTGGCCGTGGATGGCGCTCTTCTCTTGCAGTCAGGGGAAGAGATGAAGAGGGTGCTCGCGGGAGACTGCATTCATCTTCGTCCTCTGGAGGCGGCATGAGAAAAAGAAAGGTTCTTGGAATTGCCAGAGACACCCTGAAGTTCATTCTGGAGGCCTCGCGCTCATCAGCGCCCCAGGAATTTGCCGGGCTTCTGCAAGTCGATGGCGATATCATCACGGAGGTGCTCATCCTGCCGGGCACGGAATCATCCCGCATGAGTGCTCTCATTCGCCTCTACATGCTCCCCAATATGCAGGTGGCGGGCTCAGTTCACAGTCATCCTTCTGCGAACCTTAAGCCCTCTGAGCAGGATCTCATATTCTTCTCGCGCACGGGAGACTATCACATCATAGCCGGTCCGCCCTTCGACGAAAATAGCTGGGTCTGCTACGATGGCTCAGGCGAGCGGCGAAGTCTGAGCATTCTGGATGTGGAGTTCA
>CABMDX010000222.1 GCA_902385025.1 uncultured archaeon
ACTGCAGCCCTCTCGCTCTTGCCCAAGATTCGGCAGGGGAATGTCGCATCAGATACCGATCAGGATATACTGAAGATTGAGGTGCTGGAAAGCCACCGGGCCACGGGAAATGTGGCAGCGGCACTGTTGCAGGGCTTTTATCTCTACTCCGGAGCTCTGGCCACATCGGTCGCACATGATTCGCATAACATTGTCGTCGTCGGGGTCACGGACGAGGAGATGCTCCTGGCAGTAAGCACTGTGGAGCGGATGGGCGGCGGCCTGGTGGCGGTTGATGGAGACAGAGTTCTGGCCTGCCTGCCTCTGCCTGTAGCCGGCCTGCTCTCGGAGATGTACATGAGAAGGGTGGCAGATGGAATTGAAAGCTGCATTCTGGCGGCTCATGGGCTCGGCAGCACTCTCCCAGATCCATTCATGACCCTGTCATTTTTGAGCCTCCCGGTCATTCCGGAGCTGAAGTTGACGGATAAGGGGCTGGTGGATGTCAAGCGGTTTGAGTTTGTTTCTCTGTTCCTGGGAGAGTTCTCCTGAATGAGTGATCGTAAGGTCTGGTTTCGCTACCGCAGCAGGAACTCCTACAGCATTGCCGCCCTGATGCCTCTGATATCTGCAGAGCTTGCCGGAAGGCCGAAGCCAGGTATCATGCTCTACAGCTTTGCCACAGCCCAGGCAGATGAAGTCTACCGGGAGATCAGAGAGGCGAAGGTGGATGCAATTTACATCGCCGGCGGCCCGCATCCCTCCGCTCTGCCCGAGGAGGCTCTGGAGCACTTTGATTTCGTGGTCATCGGAGAGGGAGAAGAGACTCTCCCGGAGCTTCTTAGGGCGATAGCTAAAGGCACGGATCCTGCAAATGTGCAGGGCATCGCCTACAAAGCCGGAGGCAGGATAAGGTTCACGGGAAAAAGAGATCCCGTGGACCTGGACCTCTACCCGCCCTTTGGAAAGATTCTCGCGCCGTTGGAGATAAGCCGCGGCTGCCCCTGGGGCTGCGCCTACTGCCAGACTCCGCGCCTCTTTGGCAGAAGGATGCGCCACAGGTCCATTGATGCAATTGGGAGATATGCGCACCATCACAGGGATATTCGTTTCACATCACCCAATTCTCTGGCCTATGGAGGCGACGGCAGAACAGCGAGGCTCGATAAGGTTGAGGCGCTCCTATGCAGGCTCTCGGAGCAAAAGAAGCCCATCTACTTCGGAACATTTCCCTCAGAGGTCAGGCCGGAGTTCGTCACGGATCAGGCACTGGAGCTGATTCGAAAGTACTGCGCCAATAAATCCATCAGCCTTGGCGGCCAGTCGGGCAGCCCTGCCGTGCTGCAGAAGATTGGACGCGGCCACAGCGCTGAGCAGGTAGAGGAAGCCTGCCGGATTTGCCTGGATCACGACATGGTCCCGCAGGTGGATCTGATCTATGGCCTGCCAATGGAATCGGCAGAAGACCAGCAAATGACGCTCGATCTGACAAAATGGATTGTGGGAAAAGGAGGAAAGGTGCGGGCGCATCACTTTGCGCCCCTGCCAGGAACGCCCTTAAGCCAGGCCCGGCCTGCGCCCCTTTCGGCAGAAGTTGAAGCGGAACTGGGGCGCATGGCCCTCAATGGGCATCTGACCGGCGCCTGGTCGGCTAAAGGTCAGAGATAGAACTGCTTGAAGGGCTTGCGGTATTCGTCCTGCAGCTCGTATTTTATTATCATCTTATCGGGCATGATCTGGATCTCTTTGACGGATTGAGAGAAGAGGTACCAGATAAAACCGCGATCAGGAAGCTTGTATCTGTCTGGAAGGGTGGAGGTGAACTCAGATATGCCTAAGATATAGGTGCGCAAAAGCTCGCTTCCCGAGGCGAAGAGGTAGGGGAAGCTCACGTTTTCGATCTCATGCTGGCAGGAGCCCTGCAGCCGCAGCCGCACTGCCAGGAACTCAAGGTAATCGTCTTTAGTTACCACCAGCTCTTTTAGCTCGCTCATTGTATTCACCCCCGGCATTTAAGAACGAGGGTGAGATAAATGTAATCATCCGCTCTTGGGAGCCTTGACCTCATCCACTCCGCAGGCTGCAATCTTCTCTGCGAGCTTTGCAAGCACATCTTTTCTCATGCCGCCCACGAACTTGATTGAGCCGACCACAAGGTGCCCTCCACCGGAGACGCCTCCATTGGGAATTTCCTCCATCAGCTCCTTTACCATCTGGGGGATGTTCATCTTCACGGCGCGACTTCGCAGCACGGCAAAATCCGGGCCATAGCCAATAGTGACCACTGGCCTATCAGCATACTTCTGGCAGAGTCTGTCATGCACCTCTCCGCTGGTCTTGCCAGGCGGCGGGAAGGTGAACTTGTGAGCAAAATTCTCCACATCCAGCACATTCATGATGATGCCATTGGGAAGCCTTGTGCTCTTCACATTGCCCATGGTGGCCCGCAGTTGCTCGTCGATAGCGGCATTGGCCTGCTCGCAGAGAAGCTCGACGATCCTCTGGTGGCGGTCGAGCCTTCCCAGACAAAGGATATCGTTTATCAGGCCGCGCCCCTCGTTGAAGCGCAGCCAGAATGCCTCATAGTCCAGGGCCAGAGCAACCTTCTTCAGATCCTCTTTTCGATATTTATCCTCGACGAGCGCTATGTAGCGCGCCGCCTCCGGGGCCTCGCTGCGGTCGCCCACTGCAGACACAGCCGGGAAGTGCTTGATCTTGCTCTCGCACTGGGGATAGATCATTCTGGCGATTTCCGTGGCCAGCATGCCTGTGGTCAGACCGAAGTCTCCTCCCTGGTGTGCCGGGTTTACGTGGGCGATGAGGAACTGGTCCACGATCTTATGCGGGTGATGATGATCTACCACGAGCATATCCAGGCCATAGACCTGGGCCTGGCGCATGGCAGGAACGTCCTCTTCTGTCGAGCCGTTATCCATCAAAATGATCAGAGGCATCTTCTGGCCGTGACGGGTGCTGTCCTCCAGAGCATAGCTCAAATCCTTGGTCACATCCTCCAATTCATAAAAGGGCGCCTTGCTCGGGGCTCTTCGATAGTTGTAGTACTCTGCATCTGGTCCGCCTGCCTCCTTGATGAGCGGCAGAATTGCCGTCTCGATGGCCACGGCTGCGGTGATGCCGTCGGCATCAGCATGATGGCGCACCACGATCGGCTGGGACTTGAAGACCGCGCGACGAATCTCTTTGGCCACATTTTTCATAGCCGGGCACAGGCGTTCCATAATCTCGCTTTGAACCAGAAACTGCGTCTCAAAGGGCTCGGCTCTTTTATCGATAGCCTGCTCAATTTGGTCCTTCACAATTGAGGCTTCGCCGCCCCACAGCCGCTTCATGGATTTGATCTCGACCTGAACCTGGTTGTTGCGCAGTGCGACCTCGCCTATGACCTTCACCATCATCTCGCTGTCGATTTCGGCATATGCCCGAACGCCGGCGCGCTCGAAGGCTGCGCAAAAGACCAAGCCGCTATCATCCGCAACTGTGAATATGGTGGGTCCCCCGGTCTGCTTGACCTGGACAACCTCTCCCTTGATCATTGCCTGCTTGCCCACGGACCTTTGCAGCTCCGCAGCTTTGGAGAGGGGCATATCCTTCTCCACCTGCACAGTGTTGTACTCTTTTGGCTCGGCTGGCTCAAGCTCGATATTGCCGTTGGGAAGAATGCTGCGTACCGTGACCAGTATGGTGTCGCCTGCCTCAGGCTTGCTCTTCAGATATTTATTGTGGGCAAGGCCCCGAACTCCCTCGCACAGGTCCACGAAGGCTCCGAAGCTGGCGAGGCCCGATACCCTTCCCTGGTATATCTCGCCCACAACAATATCCCTGACATCGCACGCAGAGTCCAGAATATGAACAAGCGGTTTTTTGGCGCAGCGCTCGCATAGCTCCTTCTTGCTGGTGAGCCTGGCCTTGCAGACCACGCAAAGGTATTCGCGCCCCAGGCCCCCGCAGGCCGGGCAGCTTTCCGTTACCGGAATCTTGCCGGTGCCGTGGCAGACGCCGCACTTTGTCGAGCCTCTCTCCATCAGCTCTTTCATATCCCTATCCGAGGCCTCGCCCAGGGAGATCGACTCGGTCTTTCCGCTGCCATTGCAGTTGGGGCAGGGCTTCTCTCCCACCACAAGAAAGCCCTTTCCCATGCATCTCTCACACAGATTCATCATTCTCCAGGATGCACAACAGGAATTTAGCTATTTTGGAAAGGAGCTAAATAACATGCCTTCCCTCCCGCCGCTCATGCGAGTTGTGGTTTTGCGCATCGGCCACCGGCCGGAGAGAGACAAAAGGATCACCACCCACGTGGGCCTTGTTGCTCGCGCCTTCGGTGCAAAAGAGATGCTTCTTTCCGGGCGCGATGCCCATGTGGAAGAGAGCCTGGTGGACGTTGCCAGGCGCTGGGGCGGCAAATTTCGTCTCAAGGCAGATGTATCCTGGAAGGGTGAGACGATGCGCTGGAAGGAGGCGGGCGGAAAGGTGGTTCACCTCACCATGTACGGCTCGAACCTTCCGGATGTGATCTCAGACATTCGCGACTGTGAGAATCTGCTGGTGGTTGTGGGCGCAGAGAAGGTGCCGGCAGAAGTGTACGATCTGGCTGACTGGAATGTGGCCGTGGGCAATCAGCCCCACTCCGAGGTGGCGGCTCTCGCAGTCTTCCTCGATCACCTATTCCAAGGAAGGGAGCTGTCTGACGACTTCGAAGGCGGCCTGAAGATCGTGCCCTCGCCGCGGGGAAAGCAGGTCCTGTATCCGGAATACGGCCAGGAAAAAGAGGATGAGACTCCTGATGAGAATCCCGGCGGATGAGGGCTCATGAGGATATTGGTTGCCGGGATCAACATCCGCCATATTGCCTGTTCTGCAACGCGGGCCGGACATGAGGTAATTGCTGCAGATTCCTTCTGCGACGTGGATCTGGGGAGAATCGCGGCAGAGGTAGTCCTCCTGCCGCGCCAGGGCCTGGAGGAATGCCTAACCCATTGCATCAGGAGATATCATCCCGAGGCAGTCGTCCTTGGTCCGGGTATGGAGGAGGCGGGAG
>CABMDX010000223.1 GCA_902385025.1 uncultured archaeon
CCAAACCAAGCCACTTTGATGCCGCCCAGCTCCCGCACGCGCTCGATGTTTTCCCGATCCACCAGAACGCATTCGAAACCCGATTCGAGGGCGGTGGTGATCCTGGGCTTGATCTCCTCCCAAGAACCCTGGGCCAATAGCCACTTCTCTTTCATGTGTTACTGCATGGCACACCATTACAAATCTCTTTTGCAAAGGCTGCTGCAAAAATTTATACTAGAAAGGTGGATTAGCTTATATGGAAAATCGGTTGTTTTACAATCCGGTGGGCATGCTCTTCATGCTTCTGTTTGCATTCTTGCTCTTCGCTGTGGTGGGTGTTCTCTTTCTTGATCTGGCCAGGACAGCCTTCACCAAGATCGGCTTTTCCTGGGGCCAGGCGCTCTTCGTGCTCCTGGCATCGCTCCTCGGCAGCAGCATAAACCTGCCCCTGACCAATATGAAATGCAGCGAGCCGGTAGTCACGGAGAGATATATACGTGTATTCGGCATATCCTACCGTGTTCCAGTGATGGAGAACGTGAATTGCGATACGCTGCTCGCAATAAATCTTGGCGGCGCGGTTATACCGACCGTGATATCTGTAGCACTGCTGCTGCGGTTCCCAGCATCCCTCTCATATGCCTTGATCGCGATCGCCTTTGTGGCCCTCATTACCAATCGCGTTGCAAAGCCCATTAAGGGCCTGGGGATCGTTACACCGGCGCTCCTTCCGCCCCTTTGCGCTGCACTCGCAGCCATTCTTCTTGTCTATGTCTTCGGGGCGCCCCATGAAGTGATATTCCTGATAGCTTATGTGGGCGGCACTTTGGGAACTCTTATAGGCGCAGACATACTGAACCTCGGAAAGATCAGGGATCTGGGAGCCCCGGTGGCAAGCATAGGCGGAGCCGGAACCTTCGACGGAGTATTCCTGAGCGGGCTGATTGCTGTGCTGCTGGTATGAGGAGAAAAATCACAGGATAATGGAAAAGAGATTTAAGACGCGAGACCGCAAATGGACTGTTATGAGCTTTAGGGGTTTCCTGGAGGAGCTGCATCAGGCAGGCCTGATGAATGAGGTGCAGACAAACGTATCTCCAAATCTGGAGATTGCTGAGCGCGCCTGGGGCAGCGGCCCCATATTCTTTAATAACGCAGATGGGAACAGGTGCTGCCTGAACCTCCTGGGAAATCGAGATCTTCTGGCTAGATGCCTCGGGGTTGCAGGCCCGGATATGGTCCGCCATCTAAGCAGTGTGAGCTATGAAGGCCAGGTCAAAGAGGTTGATTCAATGCCCTTTCAGGAATGCGTCTCCGAGCCCGACCTCACCCGGCTGCCCATAATGACCTACTTTGCCGGAGATGGAGGCCCCTACATCACCTCGGCTGTGGTTGCAGCAAAATTCGACGGGAAAATCAATGCCTGTGTGCACCGGCTGATGGTGATTGGCAGGGATCGTCTGGCTGCGAGGCTTGTTCCGGGAAGACATACCCACCAGTTCTACCAGGCGGCTATATCACGCGGGGAGGAGCTGCCCGTGGCCATCGCCATAGGAGTCGACCCTCTGGTGCTCTTTGCTGCCTCCACCAGAGTTCCTCCGGAAATGGAGTTTCAGTATGCATCAAGCCTGCGAGAAAGCAGTGTAAAGCTGCTGCATCTCGATAACGGTGTGCCGGTTCCTGAGGCGGAGATCGTGCTGGAGGGCTATATCACCGGCGAAAGGGTGCCTGAGGGGCCCTTCGTGGATATCACCGGCACCAGGGATCTGGTGCGAATGGAGCCAGTCATACGCTTGACCCGGATGATGACTCGCGAAACGCCCATTTACCAGGGCCTGCTTCCAGGCGGAGGCGAGCACAAGATGCTCATGGGAGTGCCTTATGAGCCTTTGATTTACAGGAGCGTCTCGAAAGTGGCAAAAGTGAAAAACGTGCTCCTGACCGATGGTGGATGCTGCTACTTCCACGCTGTGGTTCAGATCGAAAAGGAGAGCGAGGAGGATGCCAGAAAAGCCATTGAGGCCGCATTCCAGGCACATGGCTCACTGAAGCATGTACTGGTAGTAGATACGGATATCGACATCTACGACCCGCAGGATCTGGAGTTTGCCCTGGCCACGCGCATGCGCGGGGACGAGGACATTGTGATCCACCCGAATGTGCGCGGCAGCACGCTTGATCCCCGCAGCGTTGATGGCATCACAACAAAGGTTGGGGTGGATGCCACCTCCCGGCTGGACAAGCTGTGGAAGTTTCAGAGGGTGACGCCTAAGGGGATGGGGTAGAAGCGAGGGCGATAGCGAAATGCGTGCCGCCCTTCAAAGCTCCAGGTTATCGAACTCATCCAGCTCTTGCGGCGTGAAGAACTCGGACCAATCCGCGGCACATACTTTGAGTATAGATCTGCCGCCTCTGATATCCTTTTCGGTATGCACAAGCCCTTCCTTTTCAAGCCTTCGGACCGAGCCATACACCTTTCCGCTCGACCAGCCCATCTCTTTCGCCAGCTCGTATATGCTATAACCTGGCCTCTTGTTGATAATCCTGTAAAGCTCGTAATCGGTATCGAGGCCTTCTGTAATCCGGGCATCAATTGCTTGTGTGGGCTTATTTATGGTAGATATATACGATAGATTCATTCCATCTCCAGATTACCGTGATCATATGCGGATTATGCTATATATACATATCTTGTTCCGAATTATGTATAAAAACCCAGGCATCATCCTAAATTGAAATTTTGCAAATTAAAAGTGGTTGGAATAATTTTCTAAGCCAATAATCTGATATAACATATTACAAGATAGCCTCTATATCCTATGATACCTTATCCGACACAGAGGTGGTGAGAGCGGTCGCTGATATAAAGGAATTAAACGCCATCCAGAAGGCAATCCTTGTCGATTTTTGCAGTAAGACAAAGGGCAGCAAAGGGGCTCATTTGCCTAAGCCATACTTCAAGAACAAGCCCCAAACGCAGGGACGTAAAGCCGAGAGGGCTTTGCGTGAACTCATCGCCCTAGGATACATAAAGAAACATCCTACAGGCGGCGAAACCACATATGAACTCGATGAGAGGGGCTTTGAGGCATGTCTAGAGATCAGAGAAGAGAGAAAAGCTCGCTGATCTCTGCTTGCCATCGTTTTCGCATTATATCTATCCTCGGCCCTCAACTTACGGGCTGCAATCACCCATAGCCTGTTCTTGGCCAGGCCGCGCAGCTTTCCGGGCGTCTCCCTTAGTCGCGTTTGAAGCGTGGCACACGGTCGGAAGCCTGGAAAACTATCTGGTAACTTGTCCATTCTTTGAATGATTATTTGAATCTGGCTAATGGCACCATCATTCGAGTTAATGCTATCTATTTGAATGGTTGCCTTCTTAAATGTTGCAGGTCACAAAAAAGAAGAACCTAATTTCGATTGATCCATATCCATGATTATCTAAAGCATAATTCTCGGTGATCTCATAGACCTTCTTCACTTTTGCCTAGCAACCTCTTGCTCCCAGGTTAATCCTCAAATTTATAAAGGTCTAAAGCGACTATGAGGGAGAGAATTATGTCTAATAGTGAATTCATGGATATAGCAGGATTGCGTTTCATTTTTAAAGATGATATTTGTTCAAATTATATTAAAAGTCCAAAAGATCTAGAGAAAATGAATAAATTTACTCTACTTTCCAACTTTTAGCCCTATCGCTTTGAGCTTGTAAAGCAGTCCACCCTCGTCGGGTATTGGTAGGTTAAAGCAATCCATAACATAAATCATCAAATCGACAATGGATTCC
>CABMDX010000224.1 GCA_902385025.1 uncultured archaeon
AATCGCAACCCTCAGGTTCCACGAATCGCAAAGGCCTGAAGGCGAACGAATCTGTTATGATCCTTATGCCGTTCATTTCATAAGTCCGGAAATATTGGAATGTATAGCTTGTAACCCAGATAAGGCAAAGGCAAGTTGGGAGCAACGCGAGCGCATCCTTCCCGGAATCGACAATTCAGTCATAGCCAGAGTCAGATATTTTGATGATTTTGTAAAGAGATCTATAGACGAAGGGCTTGAGCAGTTGGTTATCTTAGGTGCAGGGTATGATTCTCGTGCCTATAGGATTGAGGGACTGACGAAGATAAAAGTCTTCGAAGTAGACCATCCTGCTATGCAAGCTATGAAAATAGAAAAGATAAAAAAGATCTTTGGCAGCCTGCCAGATCATGTCACGTACATTCCTGCGGATTTAGGAAGAGATGATTTTGGCCAAAAGCTGTTGGAAATGGGATATAGCCCATCTAAAAGGACCCTTTTCCTCATGGAGGGGCTCTTATACTACCTTCCGCCTGAGATAGTGAACAAAATCCTTTTCTTCATATCCAAAAATTCAGGCAACGACAGTGCCATCATCTTCGATTACTACCCTCCGTCCGTGGTTGATGGAAGCTGCGAGCTGGAAGTGGGAAGGAATCTCTACAATCAGCTGATTCAATATGGAGAGCCGTTGCAGTTCGGAATTAAAGATGGTGGAGTTGAAGCATTCTTATCGCAGCGGGGATTTTCCAAGATTCACAACGTGACCAGTGTTGATTACAAGAGAGCATATTTTCATGGAATTAACGAAGGACGACCGCTATGCAGCCTGTTGTATTTTGCTCACGCCGTGGTGGAATGAGTTAGACCAGAGCACCTGCAAGAGCAATATGAATTATTTAGATGAATTGAGGTGACGAAATGATCCAAAATGAACAGAAATCCAGTGGTATCGATATTTCGGGATGTGCGCACCGTCTCTCCAACACAGAGAGAATATTTCTTTGGGGCGTCAGATCTAAAATCGCCGTAGTCGCTCGGATTGTTGGGGATGTGGCTGAAAAGGATCTTGTACAATCTATTAAAAAGGTCAGGCAAATGCATCCACTGGCGGGCTGCAAAATCATTTTTGATGATCATAATGATGCCTGGTGCTCGACGGAAAATGTTCCTGAAACCGGACTACGCGTCGTGCCAAGGAGATCCGAAAACCAATGGTTCGACGAGATCCGCCGCGAGCACTTGATACCTTTCGAGCCGGAAAAAGGACCACTTGTCAGGTTCGTGCTTGTATATTCGCCACAGGTTTCGGAGCTGATTGCACTTGCCCAGCACAGCATCTGCGACGGCACCGCCGTGGCAAACCTGATTCGTGATATTCTTATCTGTTATTCCGAACCGGCAAAGGATGTAAAGACCATACAACCGCCAGCCTTGACCGATTACGTCTTGAAAGATGAGGCCCCTTCCCAGTCAAAAACCACTGGCGAAGCCGCCATCAATAATCTCAACAAACAATGGAGAGAAAGACCTTATCGTTTCTCTGAGGCTGACTTCATTGAGATCCATAATGCATTCTGGAAAAAGTTCAATTATAGCATGGTCCTTCTCCAGCTTGAGCCGGATGAAACATCCGACCTGATTGACCGATGCAGGGAGAATGATGTGACCATAATCTCGGCATTGACGGCTGCATTTGTGGCGGCATGCCAGGAGGTGCTGGGTGCCCTTCCAGAAGATAAGAGGACCATCGGCATACCATTTGATCTGAGAAGACATCTTGAAGAGGATATCGAAGAGGCCTTTTGCTTCTTTGCCGGAGACTTTAACCTGCAGTTCTCATATCGCCAGGAAAAGCCTTTCTGGGAAAACGCCCAGGAGCTTCACAGAACCATCCAGGAGAGAGTGAAGATGCTCGATGCATCTGGCCTCGATATGAGATTTTTTGATCCGACGCTAGTCGATGCCATCTTCGGCTATGCACAATATGTTCAGAGGATTCCCGAGGCATTCGAGAGAACAGAGAACCTCTCTCGCTTTGCCAGAGACTCAAAGAACATCGCTTTCGCCGTCTCCAAGAAAATCATCTCCAGGCGCCCTGGCATGATCGTCACCAACCTCGGTAGGCTGGATTTCCCGCAGGCATATGGAGACCTCCGGCTTGATCGGATGTTTTTCGCGCCCCCGGCCAGCGAGACAATTCCCATAATACTCGGCGGCGTCGGCATCGGCGGATGCCTGACTCTTTGCCTGGTATATTTGGAGAACAAGGAATTGGGTGGTAGACCACTCTCAGAGAATATGATCCGCATCCGAAACAGGGCACTCGAGCTCCTGGGTTTCCCGGAGAAAGAAATTGAGCGGGCTATGTAATCGCATGTAGAGAAATTAGAGAGACTTGGACGATCCAGCAAGGGATTACCAGTATAGTGGAAAGCCAATAAGGGCAGAGAGCTTGCTATGGTTGACAAGCAACCAGAAGTGAGATGAACCAGGCTGAATGTATAAAAGGTGATGCCGATGTTACTGAGGCTATTTGCATGAAATCGAATACTATAGAATCGGACCAGCTTGCTTTTCTTGAAGAAGAGGCCAGAGAACTAGGGGCGATTGACGCGAAGGTAATTCCTGCATCAGATATAATTGTGGAAAACCGGGTCCGTTTG
>CABMDX010000225.1 GCA_902385025.1 uncultured archaeon
CAGAACCTGGGGGAGAACAGTCCACATCGAGAAGGCTGCGTTAAATACCGATTTGAGCAGGTCGATATGAGTTGATAGGGATACTATCCCATCAGCTCCTCCCTCGAACTCGAAGGGGTTAAGCCTATAGGGCGATTCTTTCTCATTACCAAGGGTGAAAACCCTAAGGTCAGGACCTATGACCTGATCAGTCCGCAGAGAACGGTATTCCTTTTTTGCGGGCTCGATGACTAGGAAGGGTATTTTCATCTGCCAGAGCTGCTTGAGGAGGTTTTTGCATGTGTTCGTCTTGCCGCTTCCTGTCACTCCTATTATGAGAGCATGCTTATTTAGAGCACTGATGGAAAGTGGGTATTCACTGCCCACTGGACGGCCATAATCCAGTATCTTGCCCAGCCCTATAGAGTCGGTTGTTATGCCTTGGTGCGGCGCCACATCTAGGCGTATAGACTCCTCAATTGTAAAACCAGGGACCTCGAGCCGGGGCAGGTGCATAAAGGTGGCCAATCGGCTGGAGTTCAGGAGTGTCTGGTATTTGTAGGGGTACTGGAACTTTCCCGGCCCAGCTATGTGGGGTTGGATGGGTTGACCAAAAGAAGGGACGACCCCGCACAAGGCCGGAAATTCCAAGGTTCTAACTGGGTCGGGCTCAGACCTCTTTCCGCCGTAGCAAGCCCTCAGAGCAGCTCCGAGCCTGTGAAAAGCCTCTTCATCAGAGGAGAAGTAGTAAGCTGTAGTAGCCCAGAGGCCAACCGTCCTTCCCTGACTTAATTCGTCCCCGAGCAGCTCCAATGTTCTAAAGTAGGCTTCGGCTAGGGGCCCGCGCCTGGCCTTTGTCTGCTCAGCATTCTCTACCTGACGCATTTCGTTAATGGCAGAGTAGTAGAGGGCGTTAATGCTGCTCTCCGGAACAGGCTGTGCCAGGACCATCATGCCCCATTGAGATCCGTACATGGTGCGGATTAATCGGTCAGATTGAGTGGGATTTTCCATCTCATCCGCTTTCTTAGCAGTTGGGATCCCTGTAATAAGCCCAAAATGCGTGGCAAGCTTGACTTCTTCTAGTACCGTCTTAAGGTCGTCCTCTCCAAGGTCGCATATCTCTATCCCGGGGTAATGGCCTCGCAAGGATTGGCGGAGGAGCTTTACGGCCGAGTTGGCATCGTACTTCAGGGAGTGTCTGAAGGATGGCTCCAGGGTTCCCAGGTGGACCTTGATGCTAGTGGAAGTGCCCACAACCGTGTAGAACAAGGGAACCTTTGCTCCGTGGCAGCCTATAAGCATATCCTCCATCCGATACCTCTGAATTCGGATCTCCTGTGTCTCCCAGAACCTCCTGAGCCCTCTGATGCGAACAAAGGTCAGCGATGACTGCTTGGGGGTGAACACATCATTAGGCAAGAGCCGGTCATCGACCATTCCGCATTTCTCTTCAAGATACTCCCTCGAGAGATAGTTGATATGGGCTGTCGAATATTCCATGATCATTTCCTATAATAGACTAAGTAGAAGATGGCCCAAATGACCACGCATACCCCAATTATCAGAATTCCTCCCGCTGGCTCACTGATGGCCACAAAAATACCAGCAATAAATCCCACCACAGAAAGCATGAGGATGAAGGAGAAGGGTATAGAGAGCAAGAATTTCAAGATGCCCATTCTTGGCGCAGCCTTCATTTCCAATCCAGTTTCGACGATGTAAACCGAATCTGTGCGCAAAAGACCCTCGCGGTCCCTCTTTCCCTTTACTATGACCGAGTCCCCGTCTTTGATCACCTGCCCTTTGATGAAATCAGCTCGCATTTCAACTGGGATCTGCTCTATTACATTTCCCGATTCGTCCATCTTTTCCAAACGGAAGCTGATATAGTCCTCTTTCTTCTGGTATGGACCAGAGATCTCTCGCTTTTCTACGCTTCGAACTGTGCCTCTGATTCCATTTAGGAAGCCTTTTGGAATTTCTTTGTCGGACATATTCATCGACCATCTATCGTCGGAAATTGTTCAACTTTAATAATTAGCTTTCATGATATATAAAATCTTTTTTTCTTTAGCGTCCCAAGAGGTTCCTATTACTCGCATTATCAGAGGTAATCGCCTATAAAGGGTCAACTCTTTTCCTATTTCACCGCCTCTCGGTCTCCGAAAGCACCGTCTCCCGCCAGGTGGGCCGCCTGGGCGAGCTTGGTGCCCTGGATATCGCCCAAAAGGGAAAGACAAAAGAGGTGCGAATAACCCTCACAGGGAGAATACTTCAATAGTATGGTCCCGGGAATTTCGCATATTCAGCCAGGAGCAATATTATTAATATTATGTCGATAGTCCCAATACAGAAGGTGCAAACCCATGCATGTTCTGCACTCGCTCTGGGATACTAAGGCGTTTTACATCTGGGCTGAATCATCATCACTGCCCCTGACATCTGGAAGCAGCATGGCAAAGCGGACTGCAAGAGATCCACCGCCCCATCCCTTCGCCCTCCCGGCAACTGATCTTCTCAATCACATTCATAAAAATGGCGGCAGAGAATCGAAACTGTCTCTTCGGCTTCCGTCAGGCAAGAAAGGCCCTCTTCCCTCCCCCTGGCTCCTGCGAGAGGACCATTCCCCTGAAAAGCCCGAGCTTCTGGGCGCCTTCACCGTGCCGGCCCTGGCTTATGAGCCCGGCCCCGCCATTGACCTTCTGCTCGATATGTCTCCCCATTCGCGACAGGGAGAGGTCTATGCAGACTCGATGCTATTCTGGTCTCAACTGTCCCTTTTCGCTCTTGAGCTCGTCTGCAGAGAAAAGTTCGTGCCTGCCGTCCAAAGTGGCCATGCCTGCTGGAAGGCGGAGATATCTGAGCCGGATCTAAATCGCCTCGATATCCTTGTAAAGTCCATGCCCTATAGCTGCCTTGGTCTCTCACCGGCACCAGGCATAGCGACCTCGCCCCGTGCTCTCGTCGCAAGCTTCCTGGATCGTGCCACAGATTGCATTGTGCACCGCAGCCTGAAAAACGCCCGCCTCCTGCCGCCCAGACGTGGTCGCAGGCCCTCGGTCGTTCCTCTGGCCGAGCAGTTCTTGGCAGCCCTCACATCCGAGAAAGGCGCCATTGAGGCCGACACGAAAGAGCTGGCCGCCTTCACCCATGAGCTTGACTCCTGGGTGGCACAGCTCCAGCCAAAACCAGATGATATGCCCTTCCGCACGTGTTTTCGTCTCGAAGCGCCAGCAGGCGATGGCGAGACCTGGAAGCTCGGGTTCTTTCTCCAGGCCAGAGATGACCGCAGCCTGCTCATTCCTGCTGAAGAGGTATGGCGGGCAAAGTCAGAAGCCCTCACATTCCTGAAGAAGAGATTAAGAAATCCGCAGGAGCAGCTCCTGGCGGACTTGGGCAAAGCAATGCGTGTCCTGCCAGAGCTCGATCGGAGTCTGCAAAAAGCGCGCCCGAAATGCCTTGAGATGCAAACCGAGGAAGCCTACTCGTTTCTGCGCCAGTCAGCACCGCTGCTCGAGCAAAATGGCTTCGGAGTTATGCTTCCGTCCTGGTGGGAACGCCCCGGCTCCCGCCTGGGCATAAAGCTGGAACTGCTCGATGCGCCCAAAAAGGAAGGACAGGTCGGCCCTTCTCTCTTCGGTCTGAATTCCCTGGTCGAGTACGATTGGCAGTTGTCTCTGGGTGATAATCCCCTCACCGAGGCCGAGTTCGCACAATTGTCATCTCTGAAGGTCCCCCTGGTCCGCATAAGGGGTGAGTGGATGGAGCTGCGTCCTCAGGAGATCGAGGCTGCCATCAAATTCTTCCAGAAGAACAGAAACCGAGAGATGACCCTCGCCGAGGCCCTGCGTCTCAGCCAGAGCCTTCCTGCAAAGATGCAGCCGGACGTCGAGACCTCTCTCCCGCTGATGGGCCTCCAGGCCGAAGGCCAGATCGATGAGATGCTATCCGCCTTATCCGATCCAGGCAGGAAGATAGAGCCTGTCCTCCCTCCCCGTGGATTCAGAGGCACACTCCGGCCCTATCAGCTCCGGGGTGTCTCATGGCTTGAGTATCTGCATGGCTTCGGCCTGGGTGCCTGCCTTGCAGACGATATGGGTCTGGGAAAAACCGTCGAGCTGATAGCCTTTCTCCTGCGGGAAAATGAGCTTCAAAAGATTGAGGAAATGGCGTCAGATTCAAAGAGTCCAGTAGATGGCTCAAAGCCTGCGCTTCTCATTTGCCCATTATCTGTGGCTGGCAACTGGCAGAAGGAAATTGAGCGCTTTGCTCCAGGCCTGCGCGTTCTGCTCCATCATGGTCTGGACCGACTCTCCGGCCAGAGTTTCCATCAGGAGATTGAAAAAACGGATATAGTCATAACTACCTACTCCCTTGCACAAAGAGACGAAGAAGACCTTTCTTCCGTCTCCTGGAGCCACGTCATTCTGGATGAGGCGCAGAGCATCAAGAACCAGGCAGCCAGACAGACTCAATCAATAAAGCGTCTGCAGGCAATGCAGAGGATCGCGCTCACGGGAACGCCTGTGGAGAATCGGCTCTCTGAGCTCTGGTCAATAATGGATTTCCTCAATCCCGGCTATCTGGGATCATCTCATTCCTTCCGAAAGGATTTTGTTCTTCCAATTGAAAAATATAAAAATAAAGAACGTTCCGATGCTCTGCGCTCCATTGTTCAGCCTTTTATTCTCCGGCGGCTCAAGACCGACCCCACGGTGATATCAGACCTGCCGGATAAAATGGAATTGAAGGTGAACTACAACCTCACACCAGAGCAGGCATCGCTTTATGCCGCAGTGGTCGAAGAAATGCTTGTCCGGATCGAGTCGTCAGAAGGCATAGAGCGCAAAGGCCAAATCCTGGCGGCTTTGAGCAAGCTCAAGCAGATCTGCAACCATCCGGCTCTCTTCCTTCAGGACGGAAGCCCTCTTGAGGGCCGGTCCGGAAAGCTTTCCCGCCTGGAGGAAATGCTCGATGAAGCGTTAGCAGTTGGCGATCGGTCTTTGATCTTCACCCAGTTCGCAGGCATGGGTGCCATGCTCAAGCATCATCTCCAGGAGAAACTCGGCGTCGAAGCCCTGTTCTTGCATGGAAAGACATCCAGGAAACAGAGAGATATCATGATTCAGCGCTTCCAGGCAGGGGATTCGCCAATCTTTATTCTTTCGCTGAAAGCAGGTGGCTTTGGGCTGAACCTGACTGCTGCAAATCACGTATTCCACTTTGATCGCTGGTGGAATCCCGCAGTGGAAAATCAGGCAACAGATCGCGCTTTTCGTATAGGGCAGAAGAAGAATGTATTTGTCCATAAGTTCGTATGCCTGGGCACTTTAGAGGAGCAGATCGACCAGATGATAGAGCAGAAGAAGTCCCTGGCGGAATCGGTAATCGGCACGGGTGAGGCCTGGCTCACGGAATTATCCAATAGTGCCCTAAAGCAGATGCTATCCCTGCGCCAGGAGTGGAGGAATGAGGAGTGACCCCCTATTGGAGCTACTATGAAAAAGCTTCACCGATAGTTGTCAAAAACGGCCTGAAAGCGAAGAGCAAGCGCGGGTCCATCGGAGATACCTGGTGGTCAAAGCGCTGGGTCGAAGTTCTCGAATCCTTCAATTTGGGCGCAAGACTCACCCGTGGAAGGTCCTATGCCCGAAAGGGCCAGGTTATTTCGATAGATATCGACCGGGGAATCGTCCGGGCCCGGGTTCAAGGCACATTTTCCGAGCCCTACGATATTAAAATTGAGCTTAATCCCCTCACAGATGCCGAATGGGAGACTATCCTGAGGGTCATGGCTTCAAAAGCGGTATTTGCAGCAAGTTTGCTCTCCGGTGAGATGCCCCATAATATTGAAGAGGCGTTCTCTGATTCCAATGTATCCCTTTTCCCCAAACGAGGAAAAGACCTGTTGACCGATTGCTCCTGCCCGGACTGGTCCAATCCCTGCAAGCATATTGCCGCAGTCTATTACCTTCTGGCAGAGCAGTTCGACGATGATCCATTTCTCATCTTCAAGCTTCGGGGCAGGAGCAAGGCGGAGATCATCGAGGCCCTGCGCAGCCTGCGCTCCAAAGGCTGCGAGGAAGAATCGGACGGGCACCACGCTTCCGTTTCTCTCCCTGAGGAATGCATAAAGCCCCTGGAAGAATGCCTGGATTGCTTCTGGCAGATGAATTCCAAGCTCGAATTGCTAAAGATCGAACCCAAGCCCCCTGCAGTGAAGAATGCTATCATAAAAAGATTGGGGGTATCACCATTCTTCATTGGCAAGAGCAATTTAGCCTCCTTGCTCTCAAATGCATACGAGGTGGCAGGTCGCAGCGCTCTGCAAAGGGCGACGGAAGAAAC
>CABMDX010000226.1 GCA_902385025.1 uncultured archaeon
GACTGCGGGCTCCACCAGAACTACACTCAACTTCGCCAAAGCCACCTACAATGCGCTCATCAATACAATAACAGTGAGGACCTGAAGATGTTTGCCATAGTGAGATTGAGAGGCGAGGTAAACGTCAGGCCTGAGATCAAGGCAACGCTTGGCATGCTGCGCATTCATAGTGTCAACCACTGTGTTATCGTCAAGGAAGATCCCCATTACCGCGGCATGATCCAAAAGGTGAAGGATTATGTGGCCTGGGGCAAGATCGATGACGATACGCTGGCCATGTTGTTGGAGAAGCGCGGGCGCCTGAGTGGAAACAGAAGGCTTACCCTGGAGTTCCTGAAGGAAAAGACGCCTTATCGCTCCTTTTCGGAAATGGCATCGGCCATCAACTCTGGCGCTGCTAACCTGACTGATCTGGGAATTAAGCCCATATTCCGGCTGCATCCAGCCCGCAAGGGCCTGAGGACCACCAAGAAGACCGCACAGCAGGGCGGAGATTTGGGATTCCGCCAGGATCTTGCGGATCTTATCAAGAGGATGAGGTAGAAGCAATGGTTAGACCAAAGACAAAGGAACGCAGGGGCCACAGAACATATCACGGCAAGCACAAGAACGCACGTGGAGGCGGTTCCCGTGGCGGCCGTGGAGATGTAGGCAAGTGCAAGCACCATTTCATGCGCTCCATCCTTTTGGGCACCCAGATGGGAAAGCATGGATTTGTCCGCCTGCCTCTTTCTCCTGAGGTAGAGGTGGTCAATGTAGATGTGCTTGACCAGATAGCGGGCCCTGACGGCAAGGTTGAGATCAGTGATATGAAGGTTTTGGGCCGTGGTAGAGTAACCAGAAAGCTGACTGTCAATGCTGCCGGATTCTCGGCGACGGCCAAGAGCAAAATCGAGGCTGCTGGTGGTCAAGCAGTAGTAGTATGAACCAGCATAGTTTCTTTTATGCGATAGAGCCTTTTGTGCGCCGGCTCCCTTCTGTGGAGCGGCCCACAGGGCACGTCCATTTTAAGAGAAAGCTAAGCTGGACACTGGCCATACTGCTGCTCTACTTTGCTCTGGGCAATGTTCCGCTCTTCGGCCTTTCCAAGGCATCCATAGACATTTTCAGTGCTTATCGCGCCTTCTTTGCCGG
Source organism: uncultured archaeon (assembly GCA_902385025.1). Classification (GTDB taxonomy): domain Archaea; phylum Halobacteriota; class Methanosarcinia; order Methanotrichales; family Methanotrichaceae; genus Methanothrix. The sequence continues at coordinate 1,135 of CABMDX010000226.1, forward strand.
TAGCTTCGGCTCTATGATGCTCCTTGGTATTGGGCCAATTGTGACGGCATCCATTGTGCTGCAATTGCTTGTGGGCGCAGAGATAATCAAGCTGAATCTCAGTGATCCCCGTGATCAGGCCATCTATCAGGGCACTCAAAAAGCGCTGGTATTCGTAATGGTGGCGGTTGAGGCTTTGCCCCAGGTCATGGGTGGCTATTTGCTGCCGGATAGCAATCTGGCCGGCTCGCTCGGGCTCCCTCTGGGCATAATATCATTGCTGATATTTATTCAGGTCTTCGTTGGAGGCTCGCTCATCGTCTATATGGATGAGGTTGTCTCCAAATGGGGCGTGGGTTCCGGCGTGGGTCTCTTTATCGTGGCGGGAATAAGCCAGCAGTTAGTGACAGGCATTATTAATCCAGCTACGGGCGATGCAGGCCTTCCTGTGGGAATCATACCCAAATGGATCGATATCATCAGGCTGCAGCTCATAAGCTTTGATACCATCTTTACATCGGAAGGGCTGAAATTCATCTTGGTCACTGGCGGAATACTGGCTTTAGTCTCGACCATAATGATCATACTGCTGGTCGTTTTTGTTGAGTCCACAAGAGTTGAAATACCACTTGCCCACAGCCGGGTGCGCGGAGCTCGGGGAAGGTTCCCTGTAAAGCTCGTCTACGCATCCGTTCTGCCTATGATCCTGGTGAGGGCCATCCAGGCCAATATCGAGATGATAGGCGCATTGCTTGCGGCCAAGATTGGAACCGTGACTACCGCTAGCGTGACTGGACAGGGCGTGACCACAGTATATACCGGCTACTCGAGCTTCCTTGGCAACTTCATCTCTCAGGCCAAGTACAACGCGGCAACAGGCGCGGCTATGAGCGGTTCGTCACCTTCGCCTGTATCGGGTTTGATGTATTATTTGTCTCCCCTGCATGGACCGAGCGACTGGATACCAAGCATGGTATCATCGTCCACCGCAGGAATGGTTGAGCTGGGTTTCTCACCCATCGCCGGCTGGCAGATACTGTTGCATGTGCTGACAGATTCTGCATTTCTCGTTATTGGCGGCATAATCTTTGCCATATTCTGGATTGAAACCACTGGCATGGGACCAAAGAGCGTGGCAACCAAAATCCACAACTCCGGATTGCAGGTTCCAGGCTACAGAAGAAATCCCGCTTCTATCGAGAAGTTGATGGAGAGATATATCCCCAAGGTGACCGTAATCGGAGGCGTGATCATAGGGCTACTGACCCTTATTGCCACCCTCATGGGAACCCTCGGAAGCGCAGGAGGTACCGGCCTGCTTCTGGCAGTGAGCATTGTCTATCGGCTCTACGAGCAGATAGCAAGCGAACAGATTCAGGAGATGTACCCCATGATGCAGAAGTTCTTCGGAGCATCGGCATGAATGCACAGCTGACCAAATCCCTGGACAATGCCGCCATGGCGGTGGGCTTTGTCCTCTTCTTTGGGATCATGATCAGCGGTGACCTCAGGCATTCCCTGGGCGTGGCCATGGGCCCAATAATTGGATGGCTTCCAGCCATCCTGCCCTTCCACGTTGTGCTCTTTGTTATGGCTGCCATCACAGGCCTGTATGCCAGCCTTATCCAGAAATACACCATGGATTGGGAATTTCTGAGAAATCAGCAGAACAAAATGAAAAAGCTGCAAAGGGACATGAAGGAGGCCCAGCTTTCTGGAGATCAGGGCAGAGTGCAGGCTCTGCAAAATGAGCAGATGAAGATGGTCTCGGAGCAGGGCAAGATGATGCAGATGCAGTTCAAGCCCATGCTCTACATTGGCATTGTCTCCTATCCGCTCTTCATGTGGGCATATCTATACATATCACAGAATCCTAATATGATTATGACCTTTCCATTCTGGGGTACGCATCCCATCAATAATACGGTCATTGGGCCCGTGCTCTACTGGTTCTATTGGTACTTTGTCTGCTCTTTGCCCGTATCGCAGATCATACGCAAGGCTCTGGACATAGGGAGCATGAGCTGAAGATGATAATAACGATAAGCGGCGCGCCGGGCACGGGAACTACAACCCTGGCTCGCAGTCTTTCTGTTGAGCTGAAGCTGAGGTGGGTTAATTCGGGCGAGCTTTTCCGCAAAATTGCCTGCGAAAAGAATATTTCCGTCAAGGAGATGAACCGCCTGGCCGAGAAGGGGCCTGAGATTGATTATCTCATAGACGATGCCCAGAAGGCGCTTGCAAAGGAGGGCGGAGGAATATTTGAAGGAAGGCTCTCCGGTCATCTTCTGCCCGGGGATCTCAAGGTTTTGCTCAAGACTGATTTGCGGGCAAGGGCCGGGCGCATCTCTAAGCGCGAAGCCAAGCTGCTGGAGGATGCCATGCAGGAGACTCGCATGCGTGAGGAGAGCGAGGCCAGGCGGTATAAGATGTACTACAACATCGATATCAACGATCTCTTTGTGTATGATCTGGTAGTGGATACCGGAAAGTTTGATGAGGCTGGAACGCTGGCCATTGTGCTGGCTGCAGTGAGGGGCCTCCAGTGATTCATCGCCCTGTGAAGAAGGCCGATAACAAAACCGGCACTACCTCACCATCCTCGCCCCATTCCGAGAGAAATCGCGGATCTCCGTCTGCTCCCATTTCAGCTCCCTCATCCAAACCCGCAGCAAATTCTGCATTTCTTCCCTCGGATAGGGTGCGCACGACTCTTGTAAAGCGAACCGGCAAGACAGATCCCGCCTATGGAAAGCCTCCGGCGGAGCGCAGCCTGCAAATGCACCTGCGCCTCGGAGCTATCAATCTGGACAAGACATCCGGACCGACCAGCCACGAGGTGGCTGCATGGGTCAAGAGGATTCTGGAGGTGGAGAAGGCCGGGCACAGCGGTACCCTTGACCCCAAGGTAACCGGGATAC
>CABMDX010000227.1 GCA_902385025.1 uncultured archaeon
GATCGGAATCCATTGTCGATTTGATGATTTATGTTATGGATTGCTTTAACCTACCAATACCCGACGAGGGTGGACTGCTTTACAAGCTCAAAGCGATAGGGCTAAAAGTTGGAAAGTAGAGTAACTTATAAGACAAGTGGAAAAGAAGCCTTTGCCCATGACCTCTACAATATGTGCAGAATGGATGGTGGATATTTTATCTTGATGGGAGATCCCACCACGCCAAAGAAGATAGTATATGGCAGATTTTTAAATGAAATTGATATCAATACACTTCCTTTGCCTCAAAACATGATTGCATTCACAACTCATGGAGGTTCTATAATAGTGGACGAATCTGCGGATATTATGAAAGTTGTCTCGGGAACTATAGATTCGTTCAAGTATCCAAGAGCATGCAAGGTTCCAACAGGAATTTTTGTCCATGGATCAATTTTAAATGAATTTATTAACGAACTAAGGAATGCAGTTGAAGCTCAAACTATTGGCAATGTATTGAGCAAAGATACGGATATTGCGAATCTCTCTGACACGCAATGGAATATTGTAGACGACTTCATACGAGTCGCCAAGACCAATGGTGAAGTCGTGTATGGAGGTAGAATAAATCAACCAACGATAATCAAAGGCCATTTCTATTCTTCGCTTCTCATGGAACCTCAATTTCCTGTCTATTGCATTGAGGCAGTCGATGATGAAAATCAAGCAATAGAAAAGATAAATGAAGTGAGTTCCAAGACACCACAAAGAAGAATTCTGGATCTCAGCGTTTATTCTGAAAATAATGCTCTATTTCAGAAAATCCAAAAATTAAGGAAAGAAGGATATCTTAAGGTTTATTCATTGCACTTTAATCGGCCAACTTTATCCTACAATCCATATACGGCCCATGAAGGAATTCTATTACGAGAATATCTTTCAGAACCAGAATTTCTGGATCGCAATGAAGATAGTCTAATATAAACAAGCGGACAAGGCTCTGAGACCGCTGGTCAAAGAGGAGCTAAAGCCGCGAAGCTGCGCCCGTCAGAACGCATCAGTTCCTGCAAAGATACCGTTATATGTAATGTACCTATACATAATAGTTAATAGTAGTATTATTAGCAAGGGAGACCTCTGCATCTTCGCCTACGACTTCAATGGAACCTGCATTGCCCATCCCATAAATCCCAGCTTGGTCGGCAAGACCGGCTTTTCGGACATAAATGGCGTTGATGTGGTAGGTAGCGAGCTTAGATTGGCCAGAAGAGGTGGCGGGACCATGTATATCGTGTTCCCAAACCCAACCCACGGGAATAAAGAGGAGCTGAAGCAGATCTACATTAGAAGTATGTTTGATAGCATGTATCTGGGCTCTGGAATATATCTTTCCAACATCTCTGCATCTTTTGACAAGGACCAAGTAAACGAGCTTGTAGCCTATGTAAATGAGGCATTGCAGTTCGCGAAGCAGAACGGCAAACAGAAATCACTTGAAGTCTTCAATGATCCAAAAGGCAATTTTGCCAGAGATGGACGCTACATCTTCGCCTATGATTATGATGGACGAACTCTGGCCTTGCCTTATCAGCTGAAGCTGATAGGCACAAGCCGAATCGATATAAAAGACCCAAATGGTGTCGACTTCGTCCGTCAGGGCATCGACGTGGCCAGAATGGGCAATGGTTTCCACTACTACATATATCCCGATCCATCCAAAAACATGACTGCAGCGCTAAAGCTCAGCTACGTGGCGAACGTTGATGATAAATGGTTCCTGGGATCTGGCATCTATGCAAAAGGATAAAAGAGCAAACAGACCATGCAAAGCGGGAATCACGGTCACTTTCGATAAAATACAGGCGATGATAATGAGTACAGGGAAAAATCCAGAACAGAACGTGCTTGGTTTTGCATCAGTGGTGACTATAGCAGCACTGATTTTGTGCAACACCGTTGCTTTCAGCCAGGATGTGCCAGAAAACGGTGTATCCGCTGCAGATTCCATGACCAACATGCCCTTTATATTGCTCCAGATTCAGGCTGATGTGCAGGGAAGCCTGAATGATTTGGAGGCCGGCGTGGCAGATGCAGCTCAAAATCTCTCAATAACGGGGCTGGAAGGATCTGATGCTCGCGGAATCCTGCAGAGGCTGCTTGAGACTGACTCGAACCTTGCCGAAGCAGTAACATTCAGCAATGAAGGAAAGATCATCATAGCCGAATGCAGAGGATGCGAGGGCGGCGAGGGTGCCGATATAAGCAGCCAGGAGCATATAGCTCACGTCCTGAAGACAAAAACCCCAACGCTCAGCAAGCAGTTCCTGCTGGTAGAAGGATACAACGGCACGGCTCTGGCATATCCAATATTCTCCCCGCAGGGTGAGTTTCTGGGAGGCATCAGTGCAATCATTGAACCTGATAAATTGCTGAATGCCGTGGTGGCTCCACAGCTCCACTTTAATCTTTCTAACCGGAGCAACATCACAGACTATAGCTTCTGGCTAATGCACCTGGACGGCCTTATTGCCTATGACCGAGATTCAAGCCAGATTGGGAAGAATCTTTTCGAAGACCCGCTTTATAAGCCGTACCCCAGCCTTCTGGCCCTGGGAAAGATGATGACTAAAGCGAGGTCAGGCCATGGGTACTATAGCTTTCAAGTAACAGAAGGCAATAGAAAGCAAGTGACTAAGGAGAGCTACTGGACAACGGCGGAGCTTTATGGCAGGGAATGGAGGCTTGTCGTCACCAAGATAATGCAGTAAGGCTTTCTGCACTTTTTTTCTTTCATTTGGATAACATGACTAAACTTTATGATGACTCTAATAGAAATTCGACTTTTGTTATGCCCCTGACACAACCGTTGCATCCCGCGAGGGACTCACCGCGGGAATCGAAATCGGGCAAAAAATAGAACCAGGAGCGACACCATTTGCTTTAGATGCTCTTTGCAAATCTCAGGCTCATCTGGATCTGGCGGTTGACGTCCCGATTGGTTATTTCCATGTGCCCCGGATACATGGTCATCACGTCCAGCTTTGTCAGCCGCTCAATGGAGTGCACAAGCTCCTCTGTATCTCCTCCGAACATGTCAGTCCTGCCGATGTTGCCGTCCGGGAAGACCGTGTCTCCGGAGAATAGCACCTTCTCATTCCTCTCATAAAGGCAGAGGCTGCCCTGGGAGTGGCCGGGCGTCTCCATTACCTCCAGCTTCCACTTTCCCGTATCGATCATCATTCCCTCCTTGAGAGGTTCGTCCACCTTGTACTCCGGAGCCTGCTGGCCGAAGAGGTAGGCCACTGATGCCAGCTCGTCGCCCACACAGCCGATCTCCTTTTCGCTGAGGAGGAGCCTGGCCCCTGTTGCCTTCTTCAGCTCCGGAGCGGCGCCTGAGTGGTCGTGATGGCAGTGAGTGAGCACAATCATCTCGATCTTTTCCGGGTCAATATATTTTTTGATGTTTTTTAAGGTGGGTCCTGCCATCATGCCCGTATCTACAAGAATTGGTCTCTCATCTAAGACCAGGTAGACATTGCCGTCGAAGGCGGCACCGCTAACCTTATGGACTTCAACCATTAATAAGCACCTGCAGGACGAATGCAGCTCTTACAATATATTAGTTGGTATCAATGACGCTGATGGAAGAAGCAAAGAGTGGACGCGTGCCCAGAGAAATCGATCTGGTGGCAGAGCGTGAGGGAATAGAGCCGGGAAAGCTCGCGCGCCTGGTGGCTGCGGGCCGGGTAGTTGTACCGAGGAACGTTCGCCGAGAGGGACTTGAGCCCATAGGCGTAGGTGAGATGCTCACCACCAAAGTAAACGTTAATGTGGGGACATCCAAGAGCCTCGACTCACCGGAGATAGAGGTTGAGAAGGCGCTGGCGGCAGTGGCTGCAGGCGCCGATGCAGTGATGGACCTTTCCACAGGCGGAGACCTGGATCTTGTGCGCAGAAAGATCCTGGATGCTCTGAAGATTCCCGTTGGCAGCGTGCCCATTTACAATGCTGCGGTCAGGAATGACCTGAGCAGCCAGGGTCTCTTCAATGCCCTGGAAAAACATGCCAGGGACGGCGTGGACTTTGTGACCGTCCATGTTGGCGTCAACAAGAACTCCCTGGAGCGGCTGCGACAGGATCCCAGGGTCATGGGCGTGGTCAGCCGAGGGGGATCCCTTACTATGAAGTATATCTCCGATACGGGCGAGGAGAACCCGTATTATGCCGAATACGACTATCTCCTGGAAATTGCCAGGGAGTACGATCTGACCCTCAGTCTGGGCGATGGGCTGCGACCGGGCTGCATTGAGGATGCCTCGGATCGGGCCAAGTATATGGAGTTCATAATGCTCGGGGAGCTGGTCAGAAGAGCCCGCCAGGAAGGCGTGCAGGCCATGGTGGAAGGGCCCGGCCATGTGCCGGCAGATGAGATCCAGACCTCTGTGAAGGCCATGAAGCACCTGACCGATGGAGCTCCTCTGTACTTGCTTGGCCCGCTGGTCACTGACGTTGCTCCCGGATACGATCACATCACGGCTGCCATGGGCGGGGTGATTGCGGGCATGGCGGGAGCAGACTTCCTCTGCGCCACGACGCCCTCCGAGCACCTGGATCTGCCAACCAAGGATGATGTGATCGAGGGCACCTATGTCACCCGCGTGGCCGCACATGCCGCGGACCTGACGCGCCCGGGCGTCCGGGAGAGGGCGCGAGCGTGGGACCTGCAGATGGCGAAGGCCAGAGCGGATCTGAACTGGACCGGGCAGTTTGAGGCAGCCATAAATCCAGCCAGGGCGAAGCAGATCAGGCACAGGCGCGGAGTGGAGACCGATACATGCACAATGTGCTCTGAGCTATGTGCTATTCGGCTGTCGAAAGAGGCAATGGAGAGAGAAGCGGCGCGCAAGTGAGCTAGCGCTCTGCTCTCTAGCATTCTCCACCAGAGTCTGGATCGTGAGTCTGCAATTCCTGTTTGGAGAAATTTTCTGTTTTTGAGCGCTCCAGACAAAAGAGTGCGATGTGAGGATTAACCTCCCCACATAAGGATGTTCCCGCCAGAATATTGCATTTCGTCTTATTCTAGCTCTGGATCAATTTGAATGTCTCCCAGGCACCCACTGAATTGCGATTGGCTACAACCTGCTGACCACCTCCGCCTTCAGCACATAGATACTGGCCATTGAAGGCCTGAAGCGCCACATTGCCATTTACTCTATAGAGGAGTCTAAATGTCTCCCAGGCGCCTATTGCATTGCGATTAGCTGTGACTATGCCGCCACCGCCACCTTCGGCACAAACATATTGAGCATTAGACGCCCGCAAAGCAAAATTACCATTTCCTACATCGATCAGACTAAACGTCTCCAAGGAACCTGCAGCATTGAGGTTACCTACAACCTGCTCACCACCTCCGCCTTCAGCACATACATACTGCCCATTGACTGCCTGCAGCGCAAAATTGCCATTACGTCTATAAACCAGTCGAAATCACGCCAAGCCGCCTATTGCATGGCTAAGAGATGCGACTATTCCTAAACCACCAC